>NZ_JBIUXX010000109.1:0-10013 GCF_044744235.1 Pseudomonas sp. NPDC087346 | reverse complement strand
AAAGACCCGGCGGTCTGGGAACCGGTGCGCGACTACTGCGAAACCCTCGGCCCGCGCTTCAAGTTCTTCCACGTCTCGCCCCTGGCCGGTTTCAAGGGCGGCGCGCTGAACTACCTGATCCCGCACACCGCCAAGGACGCCGAAGTGATCGCAGTCATCGACTCCGATTACTGCGTACACCCGAACTGGCTCAAGCACATGGTGCCGCACTTCGCCGATCCGAAAATCGCCGTGGTGCAATCGCCGCAGGATTACCGCGACCAGAACGAAAGCACCTTCAAGAAGCTCTGCTACGCCGAGTACAAAGGTTTCTTCCACATCGGCATGGTCACCCGTAACGACCGCGACGCGATCATTCAGCACGGCACCATGACCATGACCCGCCGTTCGGTTCTGGAAGAACTGGGCTGGGCTGACTGGTGCATCTGTGAAGACGCCGAACTCGGTCTGCGCGTGTTTGAAAAAGGCCTGTCGGCGGCGTATTACCACGACAGTTACGGCAAGGGCCTGATGCCGGACACCTTCATCGACTTCAAAAAGCAACGTTTCCGTTGGGCTTATGGCGCGATCCAGATCATCAAGCGTCACACCGGCAGCCTGCTACGCGGCAAGGACACTGAGCTGACTCGCGGCCAGCGTTACCACTTCCTCGCGGGCTGGCTGCCGTGGGTCGCGGACGGCATGAACATCTTCTTCACCGTCGGCGCACTCCTGTGGTCAGCAGCGATGATCATCGTGCCGCAACGGGTCGATCCGCCACTGCTGATCTTCGCAATCCCGCCGCTGGCGCTGTTCGTGTTCAAGGTCGGCAAGATCATCTTCCTGTATCGCCGCGCAGTCGGCGTGAACCTGAAGGATGCATTCTGCGCGGCACTGGCCGGCCTGGCGTTGTCGCACACCATCGCCAAAGCGGTGCTGTACGGCTTCTTCACCAGCAGCATTCCGTTCTTCCGCACCCCGAAAAACGCTGATAACCACGGCTTCTGGGTGGCGATTTCCGAGGCGCGGGAAGAGCTGTTCATCATGCTGCTGTTGTGGGGCGCGGCGCTGGGGATCTTCCTGGTGCAGGGCTTGCCGAGCAACGACATGCGCTTCTGGGTGACCATGCTGCTGGTGCAGTCGCTGCCTTACCTGGCGGCGCTGATCATGGCGTTCCTGTCGTCGCTGCCAAAACCTGCGCCGACGCCGGAACCGGCACCGGCGGTCTAAATCCTCACCGATGCACTAAACGGCGGCCAATGGCCGCCGTTTTGCTTTAAGATAACCGCCATTTTGCAGGGCTTGGAGTGATTCGGTTCATTGACCGAACCCAATTCCTGTAGGAGTGAGCCTGCTCGCGATAGCGGTGTAACAATCGACGTTTACGTTGACTGAGACACCTCTATCGCAAGCAGGCTCACTCCTACAGTTAGTCCGTGCCCAAATTCATGATCTTCGGAGTTCTCCATGACGGCCCACGCCGACCTTTCGCCGACCCTCCAACTCGCCATCGACCTGATCCGCCGTCCGTCCGTGACGCCGGTCGACGCCGATTGCCAGAAGCAGATGATGCAGCGCCTGGGCGATGCCGGTTTCACCCTGGAGCCAATGCGCATCGAAGATGTGGATAACTTCTGGGCTACTCACGGTGAGCAGGACGGCCCGGTGCTGTGCTTCGCCGGTCACACCGACGTGGTGCCAACCGGTCCGGTTACCGCATGGCAGATCGACCCGTTCAACGCGATCATCGACGAACACGGCATGCTCTGCGGCCGTGGCGCGGCGGACATGAAAGGCAGCCTCGCAGCGATGACCGTGGCCGCCGAGCGCTTTGTCGCCGACTACCCGAATCACAAGGGCAAGGTCGCGTTCCTGATCACCAGTGACGAAGAAGGCCCGGCGCACCACGGCACCAAAGCTGTGGTCGAGCGTCTTGCCGCGCGTAAAGAGCGTCTGGACTGGTGCATCGTCGGCGAACCGTCGAGCACCACGCTGGTGGGTGATGTGGTCAAAAATGGTCGTCGCGGCTCGCTCGGCGCCAAGCTCACCGTCAAAGGTATTCAGGGCCACGTCGCCTATCCGCATCTGGCGAAGAACCCGATCCACCTCGCTGCTGCGCCGCTGGCCGAACTGGCCGCCGAGCACTGGGATCATGGCAACGACTTCTTCCCGCCGACCAGTTTCCAGATTTCCAACCTCAACTCCGGCACCGGCGCGACCAACGTGATTCCGGGCGATCTGGTGGCGGTGTTCAACTTCCGTTTCTCCACCGAATCGACCGTCGAAGGCCTGCAAAAGCGTGTGGCTGACATCCTCGACAAGCACGATCTCGACTGGCACATCGACTGGGCGCTGTCCGGTCTGCCGTTCCTCACCGAGCCGGGCGCACTGCTCGACGCGGTATCGGCGAGCATCAAGGACATCACCGGTCGCCAGACCAAAGCGTCGACCAGCGGCGGCACTTCCGATGGTCGCTTCATCGCGACCATGGGCACGCAAGTGGTTGAACTGGGTCCGGTCAACGCGACCATTCACCAGGTCAACGAGCGTGTACTGGCAGCCGATCTCGACGTGCTGACCGAGATTTACTACCAGACCCTGATCAAGTTGCTCGCCTGATGCTTGCTTGCCCGATTTGCAGTGAACCGCTGAGCGCGGTGGATAACGGCGTGGCCTGCCCTGCCGGCCACCGTTTCGACCGTGCGCGGCAGGGTTATCTGAACCTGCTGCCGGTGCAACACAAGAACAGCCGCGACCCTGGCGACAATCAGGCGATGGTCGAAGCGCGCCGAGACTTCCTCAACGCCGGGCATTACGCCCCGGTGGCGAAACGTCTGGCCGAGCTGGCAGCCAGTTATGCACCGGCACGCTGGGTCGACATCGGTTGTGGCGAGGGTTACTACACCGCGCAAATCGCCGAGGCCTTGCCGGACGCCGATGGCTACGCGCTGGATATCTCCCGCGAAGCCGTCAAGCGCGCCTGCAAACGCAATCCGGCACTGACATGGTTGATCGCCAGCATGGCCCGGGTGCCGTTGGCGTCGGGTAGCTGCCAGTTTCTCGCCAGTGTTTTCAGTCCATTGGACTGGGAAGAAGCCAAGCGTTTGCTGAGTGTCGGCGGCGGGCTGATGAAAGTCGGGCCGACCAGCGGCCATCTGATGGAGCTGCGTGAAAGCCTGTACGACGAAGTGCGCGAGTACACCGACGACAAGCATCTGGCCCTGGTGCCGCAAGGCATGGCGCTGGCGCACAGCGAAACCCTGGAGTTCAAGCTGACGCTGGACAAACCCGAGGATCGCGCCAATCTGCTGGCCATGACGCCGCATGGCTGGCGTGCCAGCGCCGAACGTCGCGCGGCGGTGATCGAACAGGCTGAGCCGTTCGTGACCACCGTGTCGATGCGCTACGATTATTTCGTTCTTCAATCTTAATTTTTGGTCTTGAGCAACGGCTTGAGACCGGCTAAATCCGCGAATGGATTTTTCAGACCCGCAGTGAGGACATCCATGCGCCAACCGGACATCGAGATTTACCTGAAAGACGCCGACGTCGACCACAAAGCCATTTCGGCATGGCTCGGCGCCGCGCTCGGCCCTTGCAGCGACTGGGTACAGAAAGGCCAGACCTACAAGTGCAAGGCCGGCAACGTGCCAGTGACCTGGCTGCCGAAAGCCGTGGGCAAGTGGAACAGCCTGTACCTGGAAAGCGACCAGACCCCATGGGACGACGACATCGCCTGTGCCCGCGCAGCCTTTGCCGCGCTGAACGTCGAAGTACGTTGCGCACCGGGAACGTGGGTCGAGGAAGAAGGTGAAGAGACAGCGGATCGCTGGATGCGTATCAGCGAAGACGGTGAAGAAGAAATCACCTGGAAAACTGCGTAAAGCTATACAAAACCTGTGGGAGCGGGCTTGCCCGCGATGACGGCAGATCAGTCACATCGATGCTGGATGTGCCGCCGCCTTCGCGGGCAAGCCCGCTCCCACAGTGTTTATGAGTGATCCACAGGCCTGTGTTTACAGGCCTACAACGTCTTCAGCCTGCAAACCCTTCTCGCCCGTCACCAACGCATACTCGACCTGCTGGCCTTCGTTCAACGAACGATGACCTTCACCGCGAATCGCACGGTAATGCACGAACACGTCCACCCCGTCGTCGCGCTGAATGAAGCCGTAGCCCTTGGCGTCGTTGAACCACTTCACATTGCCGGTTTCACGTGTTGCCATCTGTTCATACTCCCTTTTTATTATTGAACGGGCTTTTCGCAGGAAAGCCTCAGGAACGCCAGACTGCGCCCGACATCCATTAGAGCGTCGCGGCGACAGACCGCCGAGTATATGACAGGCGCCAAAACTCTCAACAGGAGTTTACTTCGCCGCTTTTTTGCCGATTTTCGCCCAATACGGCACACTATCGCCCACCCGAGCAAACGCTCGGTTTTATTCACTCACGCAGAAGCCGTATGACCCGTTCCCCGTTCCGCCGTCTTGTGTTTGGCACCTTGCGCCGACTGTTGTACCTCTGGGTTCGCTCGGAGACGATCAACCAGTCGTCGTTCACCCTCAACCTCGACCGCAGTCGTCCGGTGTTCTACGTCCTGCAAAACCCTTCGCTGACTGACCTCGCGGTGCTCGATACCGAGTGCACCAAGGCCGGACTGCCACGTCCGGTGCTGCCGGTGTCGGTGGGTTCGCTGATCGAACCGGCGGCGTTTTTCTATCTGACGCCGGAGCCGGACTGGCTCGGCCGTCAGGACAAACGCGGTGCGCCGCCGGCTCTGACCCGACTGGTCAGCGCGCTGAGCCAGAACGCCGCCGAAGACGCGCAGATCATTCCGGTCAGCGTGTTCTGGGGCCAGTCGCCGGACAGCGAAAACAGCCCGTGGAAACTGCTGTTCGCCGACAGCTGGGCGGTCACCGGGCGCTTGCGTCGTCTGCTGAGCATCATGATTCTCGGGCGCAAGACCCGCGTGCAGTTCTCGGCGCCGATCCATCTGCGCGAACTGATCGACCACAACAAGGGCCACGAACGCACCGTGCGCATGGCCCAGCGCATCCTGCGCGTACACTTTCGCAACCTGAAGGCTGCGGTGATCGGCCCGGACATTTCTCACCGGCGCAATCTGGTCAAAGGCCTGCTCAATCAGCCGCTGGTCAAACAAGCGATCCTCGACGAAGCCGAGCGCGAAAACATCTCCCCGGAAAAAGCCAAGGCCCAGGCCCTGCGCTACGGCAACGAGATCGCCTCGGACTACACCTACACCGCCATCCGCTTCCTCGAAGTGGTGCTGAGCTGGTTCTGGAACAAGATCTACGACGGGATCAAGGTCAACCACATCGAAGGCGTGCAGAAGGTCGCTCAGGGTCACGAAGTGATCTACGTACCGTGCCATCGCAGCCACATCGACTACCTGCTGCTCTCGTACTTGCTGTTCCGCAACGGCCTGACCCCGCCGCACATCGCCGCCGGGATCAACCTCAACATGCCGGTAATCGGCAGCCTGCTGCGTCGTGGCGGTGCGTTCTTCATGCGTCGCACATTCAAGGGCAATCCGCTGTACACCTCGGTGTTCAACGAATACCTGCACACGCTGTTCACCAAAGGTTTCCCGGTCGAATACTTCGTCGAGGGCGGCCGCTCGCGTACCGGACGCATGCTGCAACCAAAAACCGGCATGCTCGCCATCACCCTGCGCAGCTTCCTGCGTTCGTCGCGGATGCCGATCGTGTTCGTGCCGGTGTACATCGGTTACGAGCGTGTACTGGAAGGTCGTACCTATCTGGGCGAACTGCGCGGCGCGAGCAAGAAGAAAGAATCGATCTTCGACATCTTCAAAGTCATCGGCGCGCTCAAGCAGCGCTTCGGCCAAGTGGCGGTGAACTTCGGCGAGCCGATCAAACTGGCGGAATTCCTCGATAAAGAACAACCGGACTGGCGCCAGCAGGAACTCGGCCCGCAGTACAAACCGGCATGGCTCAACGAAACCACCAATCGCCTCGGCGAAAAAGTCGCGCAGCATCTGAACGAAGCGGCGGCGATCAACCCGGTCAATCTGGTGGCGCTGGCATTGCTCTCGACGACGCGACTGGCACTCGATGATCGAGCCATGGCGCGGGTGCTGGATCTGTATCTGGCGCTGTTGCGCAAAGTCCCGTACTCGCCGCACACCACCCTGCCGGAAGGTGATGGCCGGGCATTGATCGAGCATGTGAAGGACATGGACCTGCTGTCCGAGCAGAACGATGCGCTGGGTAAAATCCTCTATCTGGACGAGCAAAACGCCGTCCTGATGACCTACTACCGCAACAACGTGCTGCACATCTTCGCCCTGCCGGCGCTGCTGGCGAGCTTCTTCCAGAGCGCCTCGCGCATGAGCCGCGAACAGATCCTGCGCTACACCCGCGCACTGTATCCGTACCTGCAAGCGGAACTGTTCATTCGCTGGACGCTGGACGAACTCGATGATGTGGTCGATCAGTGGCTGGAAGCGTTCGTCGAGCAAGGCCTGCTGCGTTTCGAGAAGGACGTGTATCTGCGTCCGGCACCGAGCTCGCGTCACTTTGTGTTGCTGACTCTGCTGTCGAAGAGCATTGCGCAGACCTTGCAGCGCTTCTACATGACTGTTTCCCTGCTGCTCAACAGCGGCCAGAACAGCATCAGCGCCGAAGAACTGGAAGACCTGTGCACGGTCATGGCCCAGCGCCTGTCGATCCTGCATGGCCTGAACGCGCCGGAGTTCTTCGACAAGAGCCTGTTCCGCCACTTCATCCAGACCCTGCTCGACCTCGACGTGCTGCGTCGCGACGAGTCCGGCAAGCTGAGCTACCACGAACTGCTCGGCGAACTGGCCGAAGGCGCGGCCAAGCGTGTGTTGCCGGCAGAGATTCGTTTGTCGATCCGTCAGGTGGCGTTGCATCGCAGTGAAGATGCGGCGGAAACGGCGATTGCACCTGAAGTCTGAAACTTTCTGATAACTAACGGGGACGCACTTGGGTATCCCCGTTAGTTGATCCATGAATTAATAGGCTCATTCAAAAAATCGCGATAAGGATATCGAGATGAGCCTGTTAACCGAACAAACTCCCACAGTAATCCTGGACTTCCGTCTACCACCCGAATTCCGCGCACCTTTGGATGGCGACAATGAAACCATTGTCAGCGTCAAAGTGTTCAACTCCCAATCTCCGATTAACATCAAGGACTGGCACCGCGCCTCGATCTTCGACGCCGGCTGGAAGTTTGACTTTCCTCATCACTACAGCGATGTGGGTGTCAGGTATCAAGTCAACGTGCAGATCCTTCACAACCAACTGCCCTTGCTGATCGAGCAGGACTATTTCGTCATCGTCAACAGCACTCCCCATCGTCAGGTTGTGCACCTGAGCCCGATTGGTTTTCTGTATATCGAAACTCAAGAACCCGATCCTGTTCTGCCAGAAGAAGCAGTCACTATCATCCTGCATGAAGCAGAAGCTGCCGAAGTTGAACTGGTGCGTATCAAACATGACGAACAGTCAGCCGCCGCGTTCTATCTTAAATATGATCCTGACAGCGTCATACCCGGTAAACGCTATGCACTGACCGGCATTGAAAATCGCTACCACCAACGACTGCTGATTACACCGGAACTGGTCGAACTTTCTCCCGCGTCGCCCAATACAACTTCGCGGTCATTTCGAGCGCTGATGCGTTGGCTGGAAAACCCCTTACGTTTGTTCACTGACTCTGCGGCGAAAATCCGCTAGATTTCCTTTAGCGTCGGGATTCTTCCGGCGCCAAAGTCTCAGAGGCCCCGATGAAAAAACTTACCCTTCTCGCCGCTGCCACACTGTTGAGCGCCTGCCAATCAACTACACCCGCCGGCAAGGCCAGCCTCGACGGCGAAGTGTTCTACCTGCAACGTATCGCCTTGCCGCCAAGCGCAACGCTGAGCGTGAGCCTGCAAGACGTGTCGCTGGCCGACGCACCGGCCCAGGTACTCGACGTGCAGAAAGGTCCGGTTCAAGGACAGGTGCCATTGCCGTTCCACTTGAGCTACGATCCGGCGCAGATCAAACCTGGCCATCGCTACTCGGTCAGCGCGCGTATCGAAGTCAACGGTGAGTTGATGTTCATCACCACCGAAAACCACGCCGTACAACTCGACGGCAACGATCCGCAGCCGCTGAAAATCCGCGTCGACGCCATTCGCTAATTGTCTGTCAAGGAAGCTGCCATGCTCCGCCCTACCCTTCGCTTCGCCGGCCTGTGCGCGGGCTTGATGATCTCCGCCAACGCACTGGCGCTGTCGCTCAGCGACCTCTCGCAAAACGACGCCACCGGCGGCCTCAAGGACGCCCTGACCCAAGGCGCACAACTGGCTGTCAAACAACTCGGCACCCCGGGTGGTTTCAGCAACAACCCAGAGGTAAAAATCGAACTGCCGGGCAAACTCGGCAAAGTCGCCGGCAAGATGAAAGCCTTCGGCATGGGCGCGCAGGTCGATGAACTCGAAACCGCGATGAACAAGGCAGCGGAAAGCGCCGTGACCCAGGCCCAACCGATCCTCGTCGACGCCGTGAAGAAAATGAGCGTCGCCGACGCGAAAGGCATCCTCAGCGGCGGCAAGGATTCGGCCACCCAATACCTGGACAAATCCAGCCGCGAACAGATCCGCACCAAGTTCCTGCCAATCGTCAAACAGGCCACCGACAAGGTAGGCGTGGCGCAGAAATACAACGCCTTCGCCGGCCAAGCCGCGACGCTCGGTGTAGTCGACGCGAAGAGCGCCAACATCGAAAGCTACGTCACTGAGCAAGCGCTGAATGGCTTGTTCGAGATGATCGGCAAACAGGAAGAAACCATCCGCCAGAACCCGGCCGCTGCGGCGACCAGTCTGGCGAAGAAGGTGTTTGGTACGCTGTAACGCTTCCCGCAATACAAAAAGCCCGCTGAACCTGTGAAGGTCAGCGGGCTTTTTCATATGCGTCAGCTTTGCGGGTCAACCTTATCCAGCACGCGGTTCACCGATAGTTCGGCCAGGGAAATCAACTGCTGGATACCGAGCAATTGATTACAGGTTGGACCGCTCAAGGTGAAAGCCAACTCGGTGGCCATGATATTGGCCGAGGCCAGCGTTTCACAGGCATGGGCCAACAGGGTTTCAGCGTTGACCTCGGGGAGCACGGTAAAAATCGTGCTTGGGATGCCAGGCGATTCCGGTTTTTTCGCGGGAGGTGCCAGGTAATGATCGAGTGCGCGCAGGGCGGCATCGTGGAGCTTTCTGGAATCGAGAAAGGCGTAGGGAGAAACCGGGTCGGTGGGCCTTTCGACGGTCTCGGATTCCGGGGGATTCGGGGTGTGCTTGAACATGGTGAAACTCCTGAAGTAGTGAAGCTGCCACTGTTCGCTGCGAAACGAATTGAGGGTGGCAGCTGTACGCAGGTTCGCAGACCGGGACTTCAGGCACCCGGCATACCCGAAGGTATCCCGCGCACAACCGCCATAACACAGACACAAAAAAGCGCCCGTTTTCGGATGGTGGACGCTATGCGCCCGAAGTTTAACCGGGCTGCGAAACCCGGTCGCTGCTTTTTACAGCGACAGACCTAGGCTAGAGATCCAGCGTCCGACGGACAACCTGAAAAACATGTGGGAAGGTTCTCGATTTCATCAACACACTTACACACCCGCAAGATACAAACCCAACCTGTAGGAGCTCACGAGTGAAACGAGGCAGCGATCTTTTGATCTTGCTTCAATAAAGGCAAAGTCAAAAGATCGCAGCCTCCGGCAGCTCCTACAGGGATTGTGGGCATCCGGGCGAGATTGGTCGGCTGTCAGGCCGCCATCGCTGGCAAGCCAGCTCCCACAGGATTCGCGTACAGCCACCACGCTCTTCACCACTCTCAGGATGAGCGTTAGCTCGGCTGAGCTCTTGATCTTGATCCACAAGGCCCTTTCACGCCCTGAGCCTCTCAGTCAACTCGTGGCTACCGCCACTGGTGCTTCTGTCAATGTTGATCCGCGTTGCAATAAGGACTGCAAGTAAACTT
>NZ_JBIUXX010000108.1:0-10161 GCF_044744235.1 Pseudomonas sp. NPDC087346 | reverse complement strand
GTAGCTCGTCGGGCTCATAACCCGAAGGTCGTCGGTTCAAATCCGGCTCCCGCAACCAAACATCAAAAAAGGCTGCTCGAAAGAGTGGCCTTTTTTGTATCTGTTGAAAAAGTCCTTTCGCAACAATGATCTGTCACTCTGCAGTGAACCGCTCGGGATCGTCAGACACGTCGAGTTGCGACTATGCTTGAGTCGCAGGCAAGACGTCTGCAATCCAGGAACTGCCCTCGCCCATACCGGATGAGAGGCGTAGTATTTTGTGATTATTTTTTTCTACAGGGATTGGTTACTTGGCTGGATACATCCATCCTGTCGCGCACAATCCAAGAGGTGATTGATGCGCGCCAACTCGTCTGATCCACAAGACACCGTCACAGCGAACCAACCGATCAAGCCCGAGCGTTTGCGCTTGCTGGACCGGTTGAGCAAATACCGTCAGCCGATTGGTCTCGCGGTCACTTTGCTGTTGTTCGCCATTGCGCTGATTGCCTGTCGCCATCTGCTTAGCGAACTCGACATCTACGCTTTGCATGACTCGATTCTCGACGTGCCGAAACCCGCTCTGATGGGTGCATTCGGCGCGACCGTGGTCGGCTTCATTATTCTGCTGGGCTACGAATGGTCTGCCAGTCGTTATGCCGGCGTGACAATACCTCCGCGTACTCTGGCTCTCGGCGGCTTCACCGCGTTCGCGATTGGCAATGCCATTGGCCTCTCGCTGCTGTCCGGCGGCTCGGTGCGCTACCGTTTATATGCACGACTGGGCCTGGGAGCGTCGGAAGTCGCGCACATGACCCTGTTTGCCAGCCTGTCGCTGGGTTGCGCCCTGCCGCCGCTGGCAGCACTCGCGACGCTGAGCGACCTGCCTGCCGCCTCTCAGGCGCTGGGACTGTCCGAAGCCCTGCTTGGCAGCGTTGCCGGGATCGTATTGGCGCTCGGCACAGTTCTGGCCATCGGCATCTATCGCCGTCGCCTGCCTGAGCAACCGTACCGCGACAACCTGCTGGTCCGGGTCGGGCGCCGCACCCTGCGCCTGCCGGGTCGACGCCTGACCTTTCTGCAACTGATCATCACCGCCCTCGATGTAGCTGCTGCTGCAACCGTGCTCTACCTGTTGCTGCCGGAAGCTCCACCGTTTGGCGCGTTCCTGCTGGTGTATCTGTTGGCATTGGCCGCTGGTGTTCTCAGTCATGTGCCGGGCGGTATCGGGGTCTTCGAAGCCATTCTGCTCGCCGCTTTCGCTGACAAACTCGGTGCCGCACCACTGGCCGCCGCGCTGCTGTTGTATCGCATGATCTATGTGGTGCTGCCGTTGCTGGTGGCCTGCATCCTGCTGCTGATCAACGAAGGCCAGCGTCTGTTTCAAACCCAGACCATGCGCGCCGCGTCCGGTCTGGCCGCACCGATTCTGGCGGTTTTGGTGTTCCTGTCGGGTGTGGTGCTGCTGTTTTCCGGCGCGACTCCGGAAATCGACACTCGCCTTGAACACATCGGTTTTCTGATCCCGCATCGTCTGGTCGACGCCTCGCACTTCGGCGCCAGCCTGATCGGCGTGCTTTGCCTGATGCTTGCCCAGGGCCTGCGTCGTCGCCTGTCGGCGGCTTGGATGCTGACCACCATTCTGTTGCTGGTGGGCGCCCTGCTCTCGCTGCTCAAGGGTTTCGACTGGGAAGAAGCCACACTGATGATCCTCACCGCCAGCCTGCTGGGGGTGTTCCGCCGATCCTTCTATCGTCCGAGCCGCCTGACCGAACTGCCGTTCTCGCCGCTGTATCTGGTGGCCAGCCTCTGTGTGTTGGGCGCTTCGACCTGGCTGCTGCTGTTCGCCTATCAGGACGTCCCTTACAGCCATCAACTGTGGTGGCAATTCACCCTCGATGCTGATGCCCCGCGCGGCTTGCGTTCACTGCTTGGCGCTGCGGTGCTGTTGCTGGTAATCGCCCTGACCTGGCTGCTGCGCACTGCCCGCCCGGTGATTCATCTGCCAACACCTGATGAACTGGAACGCGCATCGAAAATCCTGATGGCCTCCTCGCAGCCCGATGGCGGCCTCGCCCTGACCGGTGACAAGGCGCTGCTGTTTCACCCGAACGACGAAGCCTTCCTGATGTACGCCCGTCGTGGCCGCAGTCTGGTGGCGCTTTACGACCCGATCGGTCCCGGCCAGCAACGTGCCGAAATGATTTGGCAGTTCCGCGACCTGTGCGACATCTATCATGCCCGTCCGGTGTTTTATCAGGTGCGTGCGGAAAACCTGCCGTACTACATGGACATCGGCCTGACCGCGATCAAGCTCGGCGAAGAAGCCCGGGTCGATCTGCATCGCTTTGACCTGGAAGCCAAGGGCAAAGAGATGAAGGACCTGCGTTACACCTGGAACCGTGGCACCCGCGACGGCCTGTCGCTGGAGATCCATGAGCCGGGTCTGGCGCCGATGGACGAGCTGAAGGTGATTTCCGATGCCTGGCTGACCGGCAAGAATGTGCGCGAGAAAGGCTTCTCCCTCGGCCGTTTCAGCGACGATTACCTGAAGCATTTCCGCATTGCGGTGATTCGCTTCGAAGGTCGCCCGGTGGCGTTCGCCAACCTGCTCGAGACCTACGGCCATGACCTGGCCAGTCTCGACCTGATGCGCTCGCACCCGGACGCCCCCAAGCTGACCATGGAATATCTGATGGTCGGTCTGATTCAACATTATAAGAGTCACGGATACGCGCGTTTCAGCCTGGGCATGGTGCCGTTGTCGGGGTTGCAACCTCGACGTGGCGCACCGCTGACCCAGCGTCTGGGCTCGATGGTTTTCCGCCGTGGTGAGCAGCTGTACAACTTCCAAGGCTTGCGCCGCTTCAAAGACAAGTTCCAGCCTGACTGGGAACCCCGTTATATGGCTGTGCCCGCCGGACTCGATCCGTTGGTGGCGCTGGCCGATACTGCTGCCCTGATCGCGGGCGGCTTGACTGGATTGGTGAAACGCTGATGATTCAACGCTCCCTGAAGTACATCCTGGCCGCACTGATTGTGCTGGCCGTGATTGCCGGCGGCGGTTACTGGTACCTGAAACGCCCGGCACCGGAACCGACTCTCGAAAAGCTCACGCCGGCTGACGGCACCGCCATGACCCGGGTCATTCCCGGCACCAAGCCAAAGGCTCAGGTGCTGGTGGCGGTCAACGACGACCAAAAGCTCACTGACAATCAACTGACGACCCTGAGCCGCACGGCTTCGGCGCAGATCGTTCAAGTGATTCTGCCCAAGGATTGCCTGCTGCAAAGCCGCGCCCTGCAAACCGGTCTGCGCGAACTGAACGGCCCGGCCACTCTGGTCAGCGGTATCGGCCCGGGCGCTGTGCTCGCGTGGCGCTGGTTGGCGGAACAGAAAGACGACAAGGCCCAGGCGGTTTCCGTCGATCTTGCGCTGGAGAAAGGTGGCTGCACGCACCTGCTGCCGAAATCCGCCGCTCACGGCCACTGGCTGGTGGCCTGGAACGATAACCCGGACGACGCCAGCGCAGGCTTCGTGCGCGATCAACCGAACGCCGAAACCAGCATCAGCGACTACGACATCAACCTGCCGCAAGTGCTGAACAACGAACTGCGCAAGATCCTCGTCGGCGGCGACAAGGCCAATGGCGGTCTGGCGATCCCGGTGGTTGAAGTGCCGGCCGGTCAAGCCAAGGACACCGTGACCCTGTTCCTCTCCGGTGACGGCGGCTGGCGTGACCTCGACCGCGATGTGGCGGGCGAGATGGCCAAGATCGGTTACCCGGTGGTCGGCATCGACACCCTGCGCTACTACTGGCAGCACAAGAGCCCGGAGCAAAGCGCTCTGGACCTGACCGAACTGATGCAGCACTACCGTCAGAAATGGGGCACAAAGCGCTTCATCCTGACCGGTTACTCGTTCGGCGCCGACGTCCTGCCAGCAATCTACAACCGCCTGCCGGACACCGAGCAACAGCGCATCGACGCAATCATCCTGCTGGCCTTCGCCCGCACCGGCAGCTTCGAAATCGAAGTCGAAGGCTGGCTCGGCAACGCCGGCAAAGAAGCCGCCACCGGCCCGGAAATGGCCAAACTGCCAGCGGCCAAAGTGATCTGCATCTACGGCGCGGAAGAAGCCGACGAAAGCGGCTGCACCGACAAGACTGCAGTGGGCGAAGCGGTGAAACTGCCCGGCGGCCACCACTTCGACGAGAACTACCCGGCGCTGGCCAAGCGTCTGGTGGATTTGATCGAGAAGCGTCAGAGCAAGGATGAGGCTACGGCGCAGGAGTGATCTGAGCTGAAGCACAAAAGCCCCCGCTATCTCACGGTAGCGGGGGCTTTTTCACTCCTGAACCTGTCACGAAACCCTGTGGGAGCTAGCCTGCTAGCGATAGCGGTGGATCTGGTAACGATGTGTTGTCTGACACTCAGCCATCGCTAGCAGGCGCGCTACCACAGGGGTATTGGGCCGGATTCAGACAACTCGCCAGTCTCGCTGGCCAAGCTGAACATCTATCCACGTTACATCATCGTCACCAACGCTAAAGTCGCTGTCCGGCGCCACCAACAAGCTGCGTTGCTGAACTTGCGTCAAGTCCGCCCAAAATCCATCAGTGACAAATACAAAGCGCTCAACAGTGTCCAGAGCACAACAAACAAAGTCAGGGTTCGGGACCCGATTGATCTTCAAGCATCGCGTTACCGAATTTCGAGCTGGATCTTGCGCCAACTCACAGTGCGAACGGTCGCGCCGCCAATTGGCCTTGCAGTGAGGTGGCGTAATCCACTCGATGGCACCCGCCAACGTCACAATCCCGCATGAACAGTCTCCCTCGTATGCAACGGTAAGTCGGCCATGGGCGACCAAGCCAATCAGGTAACAGATGGCTCCCGTCTGACCAGCAGGCAACGACGCATGAAAATCCGCCAACATTGCACCCAGTAGGCACTCAACGGCTCTGGACTCTGCAGGATAGCCCCCCAGCTCCACTTGTGTGGAATGAGCCGCCAACATGCCAATTACAAAGCATTCAGCCAGCTGCCCACTGCCGCGCCTGGAAATGCCATCCGTGACGACAAAAAAACCACCGTCACCATCACAGGTCGCTCCGGCATAGTCATTATTTGCTCTAACGGCTCGCCCAGTGATTGATCGGGAGTGGTATCTCATGCGTTGGCCAGCGCTTTCATACGCCTGTGAATAATCTGTCCTCTGCCCGGATTCGCCTGCACCGAGCCTGAACTTTCGATCACGTAGCCAACCCCATCGAGCGCCATCAGCTTGTGGATTCCCTCTGTGATGAACGCCTTGAGGTCCTTGTCAGTCTGGCGCACCTCCTCCAACAGCTCAGGCCGACCATCGATCAAGATGATCATGTCCTCGACATCCTTGTGATAAGGATCACCATTTCCCCGACCAGCGAAAGCTTCCAGTTTCGTCGCGAGAAAATACGCGGGCTGGAATATCTGGATGGCAGTGCCGCTGGGCAGGGTGAATTTATGCGCCCTCGCCAGCCCTTCGACGAACCAGCGGTTGGCATAGCCGAGCACTGCAGGGTCGGAAGGCATGACATCCACGACAACGTCATTGAACCGGAAACGATAATTGACCTCGTCTTCACCCGTGATCTTGAATCCCTTGACGGCCAGCCGTTCGGTGAGTTGGTTCCAGGCGCTGATACCGGCCAACTCGATTACTAGATCAACGTCATCAGTGAAACGAATGTCGTCCAGCACTGCTGTATCTGTAACCAGCATGGCGGTTGTGCAACCGCCAACAAAAGCAACTTCGGCGAGAAACGCCTCGCCCAAGCCTTCAGCCACAAACTCTATGAGCTCGTAGTTGTGATCCGCGTTTGACGACATGTTATTTCAGCCCCATCCCTGCCTTCAGAATACTGATTGCCACACCACACTCACGCGGACCACCCAGACGGATTGCATCAGCTAGCGCCAGATAGTGGTAAAGGATCCGGTCTTTTTTCACTGCTTCCGGCACTGTTTTGTAAAGCGGCTCTATCGCTTGGCCTCGCTCGGTTCCATGTGCATCAGGCCAGACCGGAATCAAACCACCCGCACTCTTGATGCTTCTGGACAGCGCAGGTGCCGCAAAGCCCGTGGGTATGCCACGAACCATAGCGCCTGGCTTGACCGGGAAGAAGTACTTCAGCGCGTGCTCGGTAATTTTCAGCAGTTCCCGACGGTGCACTTTGGCGAGCCCGGTGTCGTAGTCATGGATGAGCAACCCGGATTCCCGGCATCGGCCGAGAGCATTTGAGACTTCGCTTTTGCTCAGTCCGAGAGAGGCAGACAGGGCACGCAGAGAGTACCGATCACTCCAACTGGTCAGCGGTGGATCAGATGCTGGTTCCGCCCATCCCTCCCAGCCTGGCCCATCAGCGAAAGGCGAGTCGAATTCGCGGCAATGGAAGATTGTGTCTTCCCCATCAGTGGAATAGCTGACCAATGGCTTCCCCACACTCTCACCTGCGGTCATTCGGCTGACGACATAAGGCCTGAGCAGCTCTTCGACCCTGTCCGAATTCGATTCTGCCTCCATTTCCCCCAAGAGATTCTCTTCCTGAGCGTGGAGACTGGCCATTTTGAACAAAAGCAAAATATCTTGACTCTTCATTTAATCGAAAACCTCAAGTGTCCACATTCCATAAAACGTGGACACTTGTCTCACTGCCGAGGCCGGGTCGTCAAGCCTTTGGGTCGATCACTAATCGCTGCATACCTTGTCCGCATATCTTCATGGCTGATTGTTTGGGCCAGATCAAAGATGAGCAATCGTTCACTGGCCTTCTTTTCGATCCGAAGGTCCTTTGGTTCATCCTGTACCTCTTGTTCCGCTGATGCCGTCATACGTACCTGAATGCTTTGCACACGTCGGTTCGTGCGTGACGTCTAGTATCGTTTACTTCCAGTCTCGCAATATCAGATGACGCCCATGGACCTTGTAGGCAAACTCCGAAACTCGTGTTCGGGCGCTTTGCCGCTCTATTGCGTTGTTTTTCGACGGGATACTCTCCGGACGTCGCTGACTGTCTAGTCCGGAAACAGGTTTACACCTATTCAGGACGAGACAGCAGACACAAAAAAGCCCCCGCCAGCCGCAAGGCTGACGGGGGCTTTTCAATTGCGGCGGGGCTTACATCTCGACCTGCGTCCCCAGCTCAATCACCCGGTTCAGCGGCAGATTGAAGAAGCGCAGATTGCCATTGGCATTCTTCAACATGAACGCAAACAGCGCTTCGCGCCAGCGGGCCATGCCTTCGAGTTTCGAGGCGATTACCGTTTCGCGGCTGAGGAAGTAGGTAGTACGCATCGGACTGAAATCCAGGTCATCCAGATGGCACAGCTTCAGCGCCTGCGGCACGTCTGGCTCGTCGGTGAAGCCGAAGTGCAGGATCACCCGGAAGAAGCCGTCGCCGTAGGAGTCCACTTCGAAGCGCCGAGACGGCGGCACTCGCGGGATGTCTTCGTAGACTACGGTCAGCAGCACCACTTGCTCGTGCAATACCTGGTTGTGCAGCAGGTTGTGCAACAACGCGTGAGGCACGGCGTCGGAGCGCGCAGTGAGGAACACTGCGGTGCCCTGCACGCGATGCGGCGGTTGCACGCGGATACTGCTGATGAAGATCGGCAGCGGTAGCGCGCCTTCATCCAGACGCTCGACCAGCAATTGCTTGCCGCGCTTCCAGGTGGTCATCAGCACGAACAGCGCGATACCGGCGATTACCGGGAACGCACCGCCCTGAACGATTTTCGGCACGTTGGCGGCAAAGTACAGACCGTCCACCAGCAGAAAACCGATCAACACCGGCACCGCGAGGATTGGAGGCCATTTCCACAGCAGCAGCATCACTGCCGACACCAAAATGGTGGTCATCAGCATGGTGCCGGTCACGGCCACGCCGTAGGCCGAAGCCAGAGCGCCGGAAGATTCGAAGCCGAGCACCAGCAGGACCACGCCGACCATCAGCGACCAGTTCACCGCGCCAATGTATATCTGGCCCTGTTCGGCGCTGGAGGTGTGCTGGATGTACATGCGCGGGATGTAACCGAGCTGGATAGCCTGACGGGTCAGGGAGAACGCACCGGAAATCACCGCTTGCGAAGCGATCACCGTGGCCAGCGTCGAAAGGCCCACCAACGGAATCAACGCCCAGCTTGGCGCCAGCAGATAGAACGGGTTACGCGCCGCTTCCGGGTTTTCCAGCAGCAAGGCGCCCTGACCGAAGTAGTTGAGCACCAGTGCCGGCAACACCAGGATGAACCACGCACGGGCAATCGGCTTGCGACCGAAGTGGCCCATATCGGCATACAGCGCTTCGGCACCGGTCAACGCCAGCACCACGGCGCCGAGGATTGCCACACCCATACCCGGATGAACCACGAAAAAATTCACTGCCCACATCGGGTTCATCGCACGCAGCACTTCCGGTGCGTGAGTGATGCCATACACGCCGAGCGCACCGAGCACCAGAAACCAGGTGACCATGATCGGCCCGAAGAGGATGCCGATCCGCGCGGTACCGTGTTTCTGGATTAGAAACAGCGCCACCAGCACCACCAGCGACAACGGCACCACCCAATGGTCGATGCCATCAAAGGCCAGGCCCAGGCCTTCAATGGCCGAGAGTACGGAAATCGCCGGGGTGATCATGCTGTCGCCATAAAACAGCGCCGCACCGATCAGCCCGCAGACCACCAGCAACGACCGCAGTTTTTTGCGCTCGCCAGCCGCTCGCCGTGCCAGCGCCGTGAGCGCCATGATCCCGCCCTCGCCCTGGTTGTCGGCGCGCAGGACGAACATCATGTACTTGATCGAAACGACCCAGATCAGCGACCAGAAGATCAGCGACAGAATGCCCAGCACGCCATCGTGATTGACCGCCACACCGTAGCCCCCGGAAAACACTTCTTTAAGGGTGTACAACGGGCTCGTGCCGATGTCGCCGTAAACCACCCCGACCGCAGCGACCAGCATGCCGATCGGCTTTGCCGTCGAATGCTCGGCACCCGCCGCCTGACTACTTGCCTGACCCATCCAACACTCCTGATTCCCAAACCGGCTTCTTCGAATGAAGCACTATGCTTTGTGGTGCAGCATGCGCTGTTTTACCTGTTGTTACAGACGTTTTGTTGACTGTAAAAATTCAGTAAAGCGCAAAGGCGCGAAGCATAGCGCAGCACTCGTCGTATTTCCCTGCATAAAGCTGGTCAACTGCGTGACGCACCGCTAGAATTGCGCACTTTTTGATCAGAGGCGCGCCCTAAGCGCCCGTCCGTCGGCTTCCGAACCAGGCAAGCGACGTCACAAAATACCGAGGTTAGACATGTCCACCACTCCTGCGCCGGCCAATCCAAAGGTTGGCTTCGTATCTCTGGGTTGCCCGAAAGCTTTGGTCGACTCCGAGCGCATCCTGACCCAGCTGCGCATGGAAGGCTATGACGTCGTGTCCACCTACCAGGACGCCGACGTTGTGGTGGTCAACACTTGCGGCTTCATCGACTCGGCCAAGGCAGAATCGCTGGAAGTGATTGGCGAAGCTATCAAGGAAAACGGAAAAGTCATCGTCACCGGCTGCATGGGCGTCGAAGAAGGCACCATCCGTAACGTCCACCCAAGCGTGCTGGCCGTGACCGGTCCGCAGCAGTACGAGCAAGTGGTCAACGCCGTGCACGACGTCGTGCCGCCGCGCAAAGATCACAACCCGCTGATCGATCTGGTGCCGCCGCAAGGCATCAAGCTGACTCCGCGTCACTACGCGTACCTGAAGATTTCCGAAGGCTGCAACCACAGCTGCAGCTTCTGCATCATCCCGTCGATGCGCGGCAAACTGGTCAGCCGTCCGGTCGGTGACGTACTCGACGAGGCGCAGCGCCTGGTCAAGTCCGGCGTCAAAGAGCTGTTGGTGATCTCGCAAGACACCAGCGCCTACGGCGTCGACGTCAAGTACCGCACCGGTTTCTGGAACGGCGCGCCGGTTAAAACCCGCATGACCGAACTCTGCGAAGCGCTGAGCACCCTCGGCGTCTGGGTCCGTCTGCACTACGTTTACCCGTACCCGCACGTTGACGAGCTGATCCCGCTGATGGCCGCCGGCAAGATCCTGCCGTACCTGGACATTCCGTTCCAGCACGCCAGGATCTTGCCGGCGGCCATCAG
>NZ_JBIUXX010000107.1:0-10342 GCF_044744235.1 Pseudomonas sp. NPDC087346 | reverse complement strand
GCTCAACCATGCCGCCGACTTGCTCGCTTTGATCCGGGTGGACCAAAAAGATGATTTCGTAATGACGCATGAATGCTCCTTACGGGTTGTAGCCTGCCGTTCAAAAACGGTCAGACAAGGAGTGAATGACACTTATGGACTTGCTGGCGATGGGCACCTCGGTGCCTGCCGTCACAGCAAGGGGCGCAATTGTAGAGAAGGGACTGCGGAGGTGCAAGGCAATTGGTGATTATTTGAACAACACCAGACTTCGCCCTGAAACATGACACTGTGGGAGCGAGCCTGCTCGCGATTGGCCTTCACATTCAGTAATGATGCTGAATGTTACTGCGCCATCGCGAGCAGGCTCGCCCCCACATTTGAATCGCGTTCGGGTCAGGACTTCTTGGCAGAAGCCTTGGCTTTCGCACCGCGCTGACGCTGCGCTTCGAACAGGCACACGCCAGTTGCCACGGATACGTTGAGGCTGCTGACGCTACCGGCCATCGGCAGGTTCACCAGATAGTCGCAATGTTCGCGAGTCAGGCGACGCATGCCTTTGCCTTCAGCGCCCATGATCAGGATGGTCGGGCCGGTCAGGTCCTGGTCATAGATGCTGACCTCGGCCTCACCCGCCGTGCCGACAACCCACAAACCGCGCTGCTGGAGTTTTTCCAGAGTGCGCGCCAGGTTGGTTACCGCGACCAACGGAATCACTTCCGCCGCGCCGCAAGCCACTTTACGCACGACTGGCGTCAGGGTAGCGGACTTGTCTTTCGGCACGATCACTGCCAGCGCACCGGCAGCATCCGCCGAACGCAGGCAAGCGCCGAGGTTGTGCGGGTCGGTCACGCCGTCGAGCACCAACAGCAACGGTGCGCCTTCGGTACGATCGAGCAATTCGTCGAGCATTGCCTCGCCCCAGACCTGGCTAGGACTGACGTCCGCCACCACGCCCTGATGCACGCCTTCAACCCAGGCGTCCATTTCGCGACGTTCGGCCTGACCGACCTGGACACGATTCTCGTTGGCCAGTTCGATCAAGGTCTGCACGCGCGGATCGTTGCGGCTTTCAGCCAGCCAGATCTGCTTGACGCGTTTCGGGTGATGACGCAGCAACGCTTCTACTGCGTGAACGCCGTAGATTTTTTCCAACTGACTCATGACTTCGCCTTCGGTTTACGTGCCCCGCCACTTTTGGCTGGAGCAGAACCCGCTTTTGGCGGGCCTTTACGGTGTTTGCTCGGTTTTGCTGGCTTGCTGCCGGAGGCCTTTTCAGGCGCCGACCGCCCGGTCTTTCCCCCAGGCGCCGCTTTACCACCGCCTTTGGCATCGGCCAGCAAGGCCTTCTTCATTTCGCGGCTTTTACGCAGCTCGGCGTTTTTCGCCACGGCATCGCTCGGGCGGTAAGCCTCGGGAGCTTTTTCCTTGGCAGGACGACGACCAGCGGCTTTTGCCGGTGCCGGCTCTGCTGCGGATTTTGCTGCGGTTTTCGCCGCAGGTGCCGAGGTTTCAGCGCCACGCTTTTTACGACCGATTGGTGCGCTGATGGTTTTTTCAGACATCTCGAAGTCGATCTTGCGTTCGTCGAGATCGACGCGCATGACCCGCACTTCAACGGTATCGCCAAGACGGAAGCTACGACCGGTACGCTCACCGGCCAGGCGGTGGTGCACAGGATCGAAGTGGTAGTAGTCGCCCGGCAGCGCGGTGACGTGCACCAGACCTTCGACGTAGATATCGGTCAGCTCGACGAACAGACCAAAACCGGTCACGGCAGTGATCACACCCGGGAACGACTCGCCCACACGATCTTTCATGAACTCACACTTGAGCCAGTTCACTACGTCGCGGGTCGCTTCGTCGGCACGGCGCTCGCTCATCGAGCACTGCTCGCCGAGTTGCTCCAGCGCCGCTTCGTCGTACGGATAGATACGCGCTTTCGGAATGGTCATCGCACCAGCACGACGAACGTGCGGGGTGTCCTGTTTCGAATGGATCACGCTGCGGATTGCCCGGTGCGTGAGCAAGTCCGGGTAGCGACGGATCGGCGAGGTGAAGTGGGTATAGGCTTCGTAATTCAGACCGAAGTGGCCGTCGTTTTCAGCGCTGTACACCGCTTGGCTCAACGAGCGCAGCATGACGGTCTGGATCAGATGGAAATCCGGACGGTCCTTGATGCTCGCCAGCAATGCCTGATAGTCCTTCGGCGACGGGCCATCCTTGCCTTTATGCAGGGACAGACCAAGCTCACCAAGGAAGGCGCGCAGTTTTTCCAGACGCTCCGGCGGCGGACCGGCGTGAACGCGGTACAGCGCAGGGATTTCGTGCTTTTTCAGGAACTCTGCGGTGGCCACGTTGGCCGCCAGCATGCATTCCTCGATCAGCTTGTGCGCGTCGTTACGGGTGGTCGGGCGGATTTCGGCAATCTTGCGCTCGGTACCGAAGATGATTCGGGTTTCCTGCGTTTCGAAGTCGATCGCGCCACGCACGTGACGAGCGGCCAGCAACACTTTGTACAGCGCATAGAGCTGCTTGAGGTGCGGCACGACGTCGGTGTATTCGCCACGCAATTTGCGCGCTTCGGTGGCTTTCGGCGTTTCCAGCATCGCGCTGACCTTGTTGTAGGTCAGACGAGCGTGGGAATGGATCACCGCTTCATAGAAGCAGTAGTCAGTCATTTCGCCGGATTTGGAGATGGTCATCTCGCAAACCATGGCCAGACGATCAACCTGCGGGTTCAGCGAGCACAGGCCGTTGGACAGTTGCTCAGGCAACATCGGCACTACGCGCTCGGGGAAGTACACCGAGTTGCCACGAACCTGGGCTTCGTTGTCCAGCGCCGAACCGATCTTCACGTAGCTGGAAACGTCGGCAATCGCCACGTACAACTTCCAGCCACCGGAGAACAGGCGCAGCTTGCCTGGCTTGGCTTCGCAGTAGACCGCGTCATCGAAGTCGCGGGCATCTTCGCCGTCGATGGTGACGAACGGCAGATGGCGCAGGTCGATGCGCTTCTCTTTGTCTTTGTCTTCGACTTCCGGCTTGAGCTTGGCCGCTTCTTTCAGAACGGCTTCAGGCCAGACGTGCGGGATATCGTAGGTGCGCAAGGCAACGTCGATTTCCATGCCCGGCGCCATGTAATTGCCGACAACTTCGACAATATCGCCCTGAGGCTGGAAGCGCGGGGTCGGCCAGTGAGTGATCTTCACTTCAACGAATTGGCCGATCTGGGCATTGGCGTTGCGGCCCGGGGTGACCAGCACTTCTTGCTGGATCTTCGGGTTGTCGGCAACGACGAAACCGATGCCGCCCTCTTCAAAGTAGCGACCTACAATGGTTTCGTGGGCACGGGACACGACTTCGACGATCACGCCTTCGCGGCGACCGCGACGGTCAAGACCGGAAACCCGCGCCAGCGCACGGTCACCGTCAAACACCAGACGCATTTGCGCCGGGCTCATGAACAGGTCGTCGGAACCGTCGTCCGGCACCAGGAAACCGAAGCCGTCACGGTGACCGCTGATGCGGCCGAGGATCAGGTCGAGTTTATCCACCGGCGCGTACGTACCGCGGCGAGTGTAAATAAGCTGAGCGTCGCGCTCCATGGCACGCAGGCGGCGGCGCAGGGCTTCGACCTGGTCTTCTGTGGTCAGACCAAATTCTTCGACCAGTTGCTCACGGGCAGCTGGCGAACCCCGATCAGCAAGGTGCTGAAGGATCAGTTCGCGGCTGGGTATAGGGTTTTCATATTTTTCCGCTTCACGAGCGGCCTCGGGATCGAGGGACTGCCAATCGGCCATTAGAGAGTTTTCACCTTGTCTATATGCGGGTTAGTTTGGCATAGGCGCCATCAAACGGGAAATTTCAGACTATAAAGGCCCATCTAAAGCTCTGTATCGACGTTTCACAGCCGTTTTAAAGACCGCTGGTAAAAAAAATCATTTTTTTGCGCGACGGGGGTTTACAGTTAAAAACACGCTCCGTATAGTGCGCGCCATCGACGACGCACAAACGTTGCCGATGCTGCCCAGATGGTGAAATTGGTAGACACGCCAGCTTCAGGTGCTGGTGACCTTACGGTCGTGGAAGTTCGAGTCTTCTTCTGGGCACCAATTTAGAGCTTGAGACTAGATCAGTTTCAAGACTCACACAAAACCCGCGAAAGCGGGTTTTTTGCATTCTAAGGAACGCTTTTGTTAAAACTGATTTATTAATATTAAATCAGGGGTTTACAGATCAAAAAGCGCTCCGTATAGTGCGCCACATCAACAGCGGCAACGCTAGCGATGAATGCCCAGATGGTGAAATTGGTAGACACGCCAGCTTCAGGTGCTGGTGACCTTACGGTCGTGGAAGTTCGAGTCTTCTTCTGGGCACCAATTCAAATTCAGGGTTACGACCCTGGATTTCACAAAAACCCGCGAAAGCGGGTTTTTGCGTTTCTGCCTTCCAGAAACTCAAAGACCCCCCATCTCCTGTGGCACATTCCATCACTAACAAATCCAGACCCTCCTCAGGGCGCATCTGAGAAACAATATCGTTTATCATTGTTGCAAGTTTTTGCAATGCGACAGTGAGGAACCCTGCGAATGATGTTTCGAAATACCCTGCGCCGCGGCTTGACCTTCACCCTGCTCGGCCTGGCACTCGCCACTCCCCTCTCCCAGGCTGCCGATTCGGTTTCCCTGACTCTCTACAACGGTCAACACAAGGAAGTCGGCGACGCGATCGCCAAAGCCTTCGAAGCCAAGACCGGTATTCACGTCAACGTACGTAAAGGCAGCAGCAATCAGCTCGCCAGCCAGATCGTCGAAGAAGGTGATCGCTCCCCTGCCGACGTGATCTACACCGAAGAATCCCCGCCTCTGAACAAACTGGGCGAACAGGGTCTGCTGGCCAAGACCGATGATGCGACGCTCGCCGTCCTGCCAAAAGAATATGTAGCCGGTAATGGCACCTGGATCGGCGTGACTGCGCGGGTTCGTGTGGTCGCTTTCAACCCGAAACTGGTTGATGAAAAAGACCTGCCGAAATCGGTCATGGAATTCTCCGATCCAAAATGGCAAGGCAAGGTCGGCTTCGTACCCACCAGCGGTGCCTTTCAGGAACAAGCCGTAGCGATCATCAAGATGCACGGCCGTGACGCCGCCGAAGAATGGCTGACCGGCCTGCGCGCCTTCGGCAAAACCTACAGCAACAACATGGTTGCGCTCAAAGCAGTGGAAAACGGCGAAGTCGCCACTGTGCTGGTGAACAACTATTACTGGTTCGCCCTGCAACGCGAGAAAGGCAAGCTGGACTCCAAACTGCATTACTTCACTGGCGGCGACGTCGGCGGGCTGATCACCGTGTCCAGCGCTGCGGTGCTGAAATCCAGCAAACACCCGAAAGAAGCTCAGCAATTCCTCGCCTACATGGCCAGCGAAGAAGGCCAGCGCGTAATCACTCAGACCACCGCCGAATATCCGCTGCACAAAGGCATGGAATCGGATCGCGGGCTCAAGCCGTTCAGCGAACTGGAAGCACCGAAAGTCACTCCAGCCGATCTCGGCAATGCCGAAGAAGCGCTGGACCTGGAACGTGAAGTTGGCTTGAACTGATGACGGCATCGTTATCCGCCCCCGCCAAGCGCGGGGGTTACCTGCCACGGCGCAAGCGACCGTCGATCTGGCTGATACTGCCGGTTTTGCTACTGGTGGTATTGAGCCTGTTGCCGCTGGCCTATGTCGGACTGAAAGCCTGGCAGGCCGGTTGGGCCGAGGCGCTGCACTTGTTGTGGCGCCCGTATGTGTTCGGCCTGCTGCGCAATACACTGGCCTTGATGGTTGGCGTGACGCTGACGTGCGGCGTGATCGGCCTGTCGCTGGCCTGGTTGCTGGAACGCAGCAATTTGCCGGGACGGCGCCTGTGGGGCGTGATTCTGTGCCTGCCGTTCGCGGTACCGGCGTTCGTCAGCAGCTTCACCTGGGTTTCGTTGAGCGCGCAGTTCGAAGGCCTCGGCGGGGCGATTCTGGTGATGAGCCTGTCGAAGTACCCACTGATCTTTTTGCCGGTTGCGGCGACCCTGCGCAATCTCGACCCGTCTCTTGAAGAGTCGGCACGTACCTTGGGGCAGAACCGCTGGGGCGTATTTTTCCGCGTCACCCTGCCCCTGCTCTGGCCATCACTGCTGGCCGGTTCGCTGCTGATTGCCCTGCACATGCTGGTGGAGTTCGGCGCACTGTCGATCATCGGCCTGCAAACCTTCACTACCGCGATCTATCAGCAATTCGAACTGGAATTCAGCAACGCCAACGCGGCGATGCTGTCTGCCGTGTTGCTGGCGCTGTGTCTGGTGCTGTTATGGCTGGAACTGCGGGTTCGCGGCAAAGGTCGTCATGTGCGGATTGGCCAGGGCGCGGCGCGGCGGGCCGAGCAAGTGAAGCTGGGGAAATGGGCGGCTGCCGGTCAGCTGTATTGCCTGACGCTGGCGATTATCGGCAGCGGGATTCCGCTGGGCATGCTGGCGTACTGGCTGGCAGTGGGTTCGTCCGCAGCGTTCCCGGTCGCAGCGATTACCGAGGCATTGCTGTCGTCGCTGGCGCTGTCGCTGGGTGGGGCGGCGCTGTGTCTGGTGCTGGCGGTGCCGGTCGGCTTGCTGGTGGTTCGCTACAAAGGACAACTGGCGATCTGGGCTGAGCGCTTGCCGTACCTGCTGCATGCACTGCCGGGATTGGTGATTGCGCTGACGCTGGTGTATTTCGCCCTGCATTACGTGCCAGCGCTGTATCAGACTTCAGCGTTATTGCTGATCGCTTATGCGCTGCTGTTTTTGCCTTTGGCTCAGGCGCCGATTCGTACGGCACTGAACAAGGCTGCACCGCAACTGGAAGAGGCGGCGCGGACGCTTGGCGCGTCCTCGTTTACGGCGTTTTGCCGGGTAACGCTGCCGATTATCTTCCCGGCGCTGGGCGCGGCGTTTGCGCTGGTGTTCCTCGATGCGATGAAGGAACTGACTGCGACGCTGCTACTCAGTCCGACCGGGCTGAACACGCTGGCGACCGAGGTTTGGGCGCATACCGCGAACGTCGAGTTTGCGGCGGCGGCGCCTTATGCGGCGTTGTTGATTGTGGTGTCGGGGTTGCCGGTTTATCTGCTAACAACCAGGATGTATCTGAGTCGCTGACATCGCAATCGCGAGCAGGCTCACTCCCACATGAGACCGCGGTCAAAAGTGGGAGCGAGCCTGCTCGCGAAGAGGCCAGCCGAGACGATATCAGGCCCGAAACTGCCCCAAGCTTGCTTTCAACTGCGCCGCCAAGCCATCCAGCACCTTGCCGCTGGCCGTGGTTTCCACCACCGCCTGAGCCGCTTTCTCGGCCTGCGCATGTATCGTCTGAACCCGCCCACGAACAGCCTGCGCCCCTTGCGCCTGATGCGCTGCAGCCTGAGTCGCCAGACCAATCGCCGCGTGTACCTGCTCGACCGACGCCTGCACCGATTGCTGCAACCGCGCACTGTCACGCAACACCAGCAAACCTTCGTTGGCCTGACGCCCGGCCTGCCCGATGGCCTCAACCGCCTCACGCGCGCCCTGTTGTAACGCGACGATGTGCGCCTGAATATCGCCCGTAGAGCTTTGCGTCTTGCTCGCCAGCGCTCGTACTTCGTCCGCCACCACCGCAAAGCCACGACCGGTCTCACCCGCTCGCGCCGCTTCAATGGCTGCGTTGAGCGCCAGCAGGTTGGTTTGCTCGGCGATGCCGTGAATCACCGTCAGCACCACTTCAATCTGCTCACTTTGCTGCGCCAACCGCTCGATCACTTTCGACCCGGTGTCGACCTGCCCGGCCAGCGCCTCGATCAGACTGCCAACCTTGGCTGACGTGCGCGTGTTCTCGTCGGTGGCCTGACGAATATCGACCACCTGCTTCAGCGCAGCCTGCATCGCATGACTTTCCGACTGCGCCTCGTCCGCCATTTGCGACAGTGCACGCAGGCTTTCCGCGACTTCATCACGCTGCATCCCGGCCGCCGCATCGGCGCCGGCATTGCGCAGGGTCATTGCGCCGATTTCCACACCGGTACGCTGCGCCACATCACCCGCCTCACGCACAATCGGCTGCAACTTATCCACGAAGCGATTGACCGCCGAGGCCATGTCGCCGATCTCGTCCTTGCTGTTGATCTGCACACGCTTGGTCAGGTCGCCCTCGCCCGCCGCGAGATCGTCCATTGCTGCGTTGAGCATCTTCAAGCGATTGACCACGCGATGCCCGAGCACCACCGCCAGCAACAGCAATACGCCGCAACCGACCAGTGCCAGACCCATGCCGATCCGCCAGCGCAATGTCGCCGCCGCATCCTGCACGGTACTGGTGGTGTTGGCCTTCATTTCGGCAGCAGTCGATTGTGCCGATTGCAGACGCGCGCGCATCGCCGTGGCGCTGTCGGCGGCTGCGCCCTTGAGGCTGTCGCCAACCAGTTGATCGCTGCTGGCAATCAATGCAGAGAAGCGCTGATCGAGCGCCGCCAGATCGGTTTCCACCGAAGCCGTGGAAACGCCCATCAGCACTTTGCCGATTTCCACGCCATTGGGATTGATCGAGGCTTCGAGGTAGTAGACCGACGGATCGTGCTTCGCCGCATCCAGCACTTTATCCAACGCGCGCTCGCCCTGACCCTTTTCCAGCAGGGCCTTGTTGATCGGGTTTTCGCGATTGAGGTAGCGCGTCAGGTGTTGCCCGGTAGCATCGTCGTAGACCACGAACAACACGTTGGGATTGCGCTGGGCGCGTCGAGCGAATTCGGACAGGGTCGGAACGTCGCTGTCCCACATGGCGCGGGGCGCAACCGAAGCCAGCAACTGGGCCATGTCATTGGCCGAGTCCTTGAGGTCTTTTTCCAGAGTCGCCCGCAGCTGCGCCTGCTCGTCTTTCAAGCGCGAGGACAGGCCAGCAGTAAGGCGCTGTCGCGTACTCGACGACAAACTGTCGAGGCTCGACGTGACTTCACGCCCGGCCTGCTCCAGTTCGCCCGAGAGCTTCTGGCTGTCAGCGCCCAGGCGAGTGCCGAGATCGGCTTCCAGTGCAGTGACCGTGCTCCGTGTCAGGGCAACGGCTACCAGCACCTGCACCAAAAGGGCGATACCAAGGGTAACGAATACGGGGCGCAATAAACGGCTTTGTAACAGTGAGAGAACGGCCGACACTGTGAATACCTCTACTTCTGACGCCATTAATTTGATGGCACTCTTGTAGGAAGATTCACAGCAAAGGTCATGCCGTCCAACAGGCATAAACGACAAAGGCCCCGATTAAGGGGCCTTTGTTTTTTACATCAACGACTTATCAAGCAAACGGATGGCGCAGAACGATGGTTTCGTTGCGATCCGGGCCCGTCGAAATAATGTCGATCGGCGCGCCGATCAACTCTTCAACGCGTTTGATGTAGGCACGAGCGTTAGCTGGCAGCTCTTCCAGAGTCTTGGCGCCGACGGTCGATTCGGTCCAGCCTGGCACTTCTTCGTACACAGGCTGCAGGCCCACGTAGCTGTCAGCGTCAGTCGGAGCGACGTCCTTGCCTTCCGCATCTTTGTAGCCGACGCAGATGTTGATGGTTTTCAGACCGTCGAGTACGTCCAGCTTGGTCAGGCAGATGCCCGAGATGCTGTTCACATCGATAGCGCGACGCAGGATAACTGCGTCGAACCAGCCGCAACGACGTGCACGGCCGGTGGTGGCGCCGAACTCGTGACCTTGTTTGGCCAGATGCGCGCCGACTTCGTCGAACAGCTCAGTCGGGAATGGACCCGAACCTACGCGAGTGGTGTAAGCCTTGGTGATGCCGAGGATGTAATCCAGGAACATCGGGCCAACACCCGAACCGGTAGCAACGCCGCCAGCGGTGGTGTTGGAGCTGGTCACGTACGGGTAGGTACCGTGATCGATGTCCAGCAGGGAGCCTTGGGCACCTTCGAACATGATGTCTTTGCCAGCGCGACGCAGGTCGTGCAGCTCGGCAGTCACGTCGAGCATCAGCGGCTTGAGCAGCTCAGCGTATTCCTTGCACTCGGCCAGGGTCTTGTCGTAGTCGATGGCTGGCTCTTTGTAATAACCGACCAGCATGAAGTTGTGGTATTCCACCAATTCACGCAGCTTGTCTTCAAAGCGCGGCATGTTGAGCAGATCGCCAACACGCAGACCACGACGTGCGACCTTGTCTTCGTACGCCGGACCGATGCCGCGACCGGTAGTACCGATCTTCAGCTCGCCACGGGCCTTTTCACGGGCCTGGTCCAGCGCTACGTGGAAGGACAGGATCAGCGGGCAGGACGGGCTGATACGCAGGCGCTCACGCACCGGTACGCCTTTCTCTTCCA
>NZ_JBIUXX010000106.1:0-11379 GCF_044744235.1 Pseudomonas sp. NPDC087346 | reverse complement strand
GTTGAGCGCCGACAGACCTTGCCGGTACTGTCCAACGTGCTGCTGGTTGTCGAAGGCCAGCAACTGTCGCTGACCGGTACCGACCTGGAAGTCGAGCTGGTTGGTCGCGTGCAACTTGAGGAGCCGGCTGAAACAGGTTCCATCACCGTGCCTGCGCGCAAGCTGATGGATATCTGCAAAAGCCTGCCCAACGATGCACTGATCGACATCAAGGTCGACGAGCAGAAACTGGTCGTGAAGGCCGGTCGTAGCCGCTTTACCCTGTCGACCCTGCCATCCAACGACTTCCCGACTGTGGAAGAAGGCCCGGGTTCGCTGACCTGTACTCTGGAGCAAAGCAAACTGCGTCGTCTGATCGAACGCACCAGCTTCGCCATGGCCCAGCAGGACGTACGTTATTACCTCAACGGCATGCTGCTGGAAGTCTCGGCCGGTGTGATCCGTGCAGTGGCCACCGACGGTCACCGTCTGGCGATGTGCTCGATGCAGGCCGATATCGGTCAGCCGGATCGCCATCAGGTGATCGTGCCGCGCAAAGGTATCCTTGAACTGGCACGTCTGCTCACCGAGCCGGACGGCAACGTCAGCATCGTGCTGGGTCAACACCATATCCGCGCTACCACCGGTGAGTTCACTTTCACCTCGAAACTGGTCGACGGTAAATTCCCGGACTACGAGCGCGTTCTGCCAAAGGGCGGCGACAAGCTGGTTCTGGGTGATCGTCAGGCATTGCGTGAAGCATTCAGCCGTACCGCGATTCTGTCCAACGAGAAGTACCGCGGCATCCGTCTGCAACTGGCCAACGGTCAATTGAAGATCCAGGCCAACAACCCGGAGCAGGAAGAAGCGGAAGAAGAAGTGGGCGTCGAGTACAACGGCGGCAATCTGGAAATCGGCTTCAACGTGAGCTATCTGCTCGACGTGCTGGGCGTGATGACCACTGAACAGGTTCGCCTGATCCTGTCCGACTCCAACAGCAGTGCGCTGGTGCAAGAGTCCGACAATGACGACTCGGCTTATGTTGTTATGCCGATGCGCCTGTAATCAGCAGAAACTAGATGTCCTTAAGTCGCGTCTCGGTCACCGCGGTGCGCAATCTGCACCCGGTGACCTTCTCCCCCTCCCCCCGAATCAACATTCTTTACGGCGCCAACGGCAGCGGCAAAACCAGTGTTCTGGAAGCCATTCATCTGCTGGGGCTTGCACGTTCGTTTCGTAGCACGCGGCTGTTGCCGGTGATTCAGTACGAGCAGCTCGCCTGCACCGTGTTCGGCCAGGTCGAATTGGCCGAGGGTGGACATAGCGCCCTCGGCATATCTCGCGACCGTCAGGGCGAGTTCCAGATCCGTATCGACGGCCAGAACGCGCGCAGCGCTGCGCAACTGGCGGAGATCCTGCCGCTGCAGTTGATCAACCCCGACAGCTTCCGCTTGCTGGAAGGTGCGCCGAAGATTCGCCGGCAGTTTCTCGACTGGGGTGTGTTTCACGTCGAACCGCGATTCATGGCGACCTGGCAGCGCTTGCAGAAGGCCCTGCGCCAGAGAAACTCTTGGCTGCGGCATGGTACACTTGACGCCGTTTCGCAAGCGGTTTGGGACAGGGAACTGTGCCAGGCCAGCGCTGTAATCGATGAATACCGCCGCGCTTACATCAAAGCCTTGAAACCAGTCTTTGAACAAACCTTGAGCGAACTGGTTGAGCTCGAAGGCTTGACGCTCAGCTATTACCGAGGCTGGGACAAAGACCGGGAATTAAGTGCCGTACTTGCCGGTTCCCTACAGCGGGACCAGCAAATGGGTCATACCCAGGCCGGGCCACAACGCGCTGATTTGCGTCTTAGATTGGGCGCACACAATGCCGCGGACATCTTGTCCCGGGGTCAGCAGAAGTTGGTGGTCTGTGCCTTGCGAATTGCCCAGGGGCATCTGGTGAGCCAGGCCCGACGCGGTCAGTGTATTTATCTGGTGGATGACTTGCCGTCCGAACTGGACGAGAACCACCGTCGCGCGCTGTGCCGTTTGCTGGAAGACTTACGCTGCCAGGTTTTCATCACCTGTGTAGATCACGAATTATTGAGGGAAGGCTGGCAGACGGAAACGCCAGTCGCTTTGTTCCACGTGGAACAAGGCCGTATCACCCAGACCCACGACCATCGGGAGTGAAGGCATTGAGCGAAGAAAATACGTACGACTCAACGAGCATTAAAGTGCTGAAAGGCCTGGATGCCGTACGCAAACGTCCCGGTATGTACATTGGTGACACCGACGATGGCAGCGGTCTGCACCACATGGTGTTCGAAGTGGTCGACAACTCGATCGACGAAGCCCTCGCTGGCCACTGCGACGACATCAGCATCATTATCCATCCGGATGAGTCCATCACCGTTCGCGACAACGGCCGTGGCATCCCGGTGGACGTGCACAAAGAGGAAGGCGTTTCCGCCGCCGAGGTCATCATGACCGTCCTCCACGCTGGCGGTAAGTTCGACGACAACTCCTACAAAGTATCCGGCGGCCTGCACGGTGTAGGTGTTTCGGTAGTGAACGCACTGTCGGAAGAGCTGATCCTGACCGTTCGCCGTAGCGGCAAGATCTGGGAACAGACCTACGTCCACGGTGTTCCGCAAGAGCCGATGAAGATCGTTGGCGACAGCGAGTCGACCGGTACCCAGATCCATTTCAAACCGTCCGCCGACACCTTCAAGAACATCCACTTCAGCTGGGACATCCTGGCCAAGCGGATTCGTGAACTGTCCTTCCTCAACTCCGGTGTCGGCATCGTCCTCAAGGACGAGCGCAGCGGTAAGGAAGAGCTGTTCAAGTACGAAGGCGGCCTGCGTGCATTCGTTGAATACCTGAACACCAACAAGACTGCGGTCAACCAGGTGTTCCACTTCAACATCCAGCGCGAAGACGGCATCGGCGTAGAAATCGCCCTGCAGTGGAACGACAGCTTCAACGAGAACCTGTTGTGCTTCACCAACAACATTCCACAGCGCGATGGCGGCACCCACTTGGTGGGTTTCCGTTCCGCACTGACGCGTAACCTCAACACTTACATCGAAGCTGAAGGCCTGGCGAAGAAGCACAAAGTCGCCACCACCGGTGATGATGCCCGTGAAGGTTTGACCGCGATTATTTCGGTGAAGGTTCCGGACCCGAAGTTCAGCTCCCAGACCAAAGACAAGCTGGTTTCTTCCGAAGTGAAGACCGCGGTCGAACAGGAAATGGGCAAGTACTTCTCCGACTTCCTGTTGGAAAACCCGAACGAAGCCAAGCTGGTCGTCGGCAAGATGATCGACGCCGCGCGTGCCCGTGAAGCTGCGCGCAAGGCCCGTGAGATGACCCGCCGCAAAGGTGCGCTGGACATCGCCGGCCTGCCGGGCAAACTGGCTGACTGCCAGGAAAAGGACCCGGCCCTGTCCGAACTGTACCTCGTGGAAGGTGACTCTGCTGGCGGTTCCGCCAAGCAGGGACGTAACCGCCGCACGCAAGCGATCCTGCCGCTCAAGGGCAAGATCCTTAACGTCGAGAAAGCACGCTTCGACAAGATGATCTCTTCGCAAGAAGTGGGCACCTTGATTACCGCGCTGGGCTGCGGTATCGGTCGCGACGAGTACAACATCGACAAGCTGCGTTATCACAACATCATCATCATGACCGATGCTGACGTCGACGGTTCGCACATCCGTACCCTGCTGCTGACCTTCTTCTTCCGTCAGTTGCCGGAGCTGATCGAGCGCGGCTACATCTACATCGCCCAGCCGCCGCTGTACAAGGTCAAGAAAGGCATACAAGAGCAATACATCAAAGACGACGACGCCATGGAAGAGTACATGACGCAGTCGGCCCTGAAGATGCGAGCCTGCACCTGAACGACGAAGCCCCGGGCATTTCCGGTGAAGCGCTGGAACGTCTGGTGAATGACTTCCGTCTGGTGATGAAGACCCTCAAGCGTCTGTCGCGCCTGTACCCGCAGGAGCTGACCGAGCACTTCATCTACCTGCCGGCCGTCAGCCTGGAAATGCTCGGCGACCACGCCGCGATGCAGACCTGGCTGGCCAAGTACGAAACCCGCCTGCGCACTGTCGAAAAATCCGGTCTGGTCTACAAGGCCAGCCTGCGTGAAGATCGTGAACGTGGCGTGTGGCTGCCAGAGGTCGAATTGATCTCCCACGGCCTGTCGAACTACATCACCTTCAACCGTGACTTCTTCGGCAGCAACGATTACAAAACCGTAGTTTCGCTGGGCGCTCAACTGAGCACCTTGCTCGACGACGGCGCGTACATCCAGCGTGGCGAACGCAAGAAGCCGGTCACCGAGTTCAAGGAAGCCCTTGAATGGCTGATGGCTGAAAGCACCAAGCGTCACACCATCCAGCGATACAAAGGTCTGGGCGAAATGAACCCGGATCAGCTGTGGGAAACCACCATGGACCCAGCGCAGCGCCGGATGCTGAAAGTGACCATCGAAGACGCCATTGGCGCAGACCAGATCTTCAACACCCTGATGGGTGATGCGGTCGAACCTCGCCGTGACTTCATCGAGAGCAACGCTTTGGCGGTTTCCAACCTGGATTTCTGATCTGTTCAGAACACCAACCGAAGCCATGAAAGCCCCTGTTGACGTAACGTCAGCAGGGGCTTTTTTGTTCTTAGATGAAGTCTGTCCAAGCTGCTCGAGTATTCGGAGTATCGGCATTTTCTCCCCGTTTTGGCACGAGCCAGAGATGCCTGCGATAACAGCGGCCACGCCATTGAAGACCATTTCGAGGACGCGCTCGGAATGGTTGCGATTGGTTCTGGCGCTCAGCGAGAGTTACAGGATGTAAAGCTGTCGCGGTATGCGTGTTATCTGGTGGTTCAGACGGTGACTCCAGCAAACCGGTAATTGCTGCTGGGCAAACCTATTTCGCCTGTACGGCGGACTTGATCAGAAAGCCATTCACCAAAGAAAAGGTTTGAAAAAGAGTCAGAAGATTCTGGACCACATGGGCTCGACCGAATTGGCAGCCAACCTGTTTCGCGCTACTCAAGCTGAGGAAAAGTTGCGTCGCGACAATATTCAGGGAAAGTAGGAAGCCAATCAGGTTCATCTGGCCGTTGGTCAAAAGATCCGGGAAACCATTGCTGAACTGGGTGGCACCATGCCGGAAAATTTGCCGGTTCCCGATACCAGCATCAAGCAAGTCGAATCCGCGGCAATCAAACAGAAGAGACAATCACTGGAAGAGTGAAGAGGACCCACAACGGATCTTCATCACTCACTCGCCGTCACACTCTCCAACCGATACCCATACCCGTAAATCGTCAGCAACTGCCATCCCCGCTCCGCCGTCAGCCCCAGCTTGTTGCGCAGGCGATAGATATGCGTATCCAGCGGTCGTGACGACGACATCTCCTCATGCGGCCAAAAACGCTCATACAGATATTCCCGAGACAGAGGCCGGCCAAGGTTGCTGAACAGGCAGAGCGCTAGCCGATACTCACGGTCGGTCATGACAATTGGTTTGCCATCGCGGGTGACGGTCAGTTCGGCGTCGTCGAAGGTCAGGTCATTGAAGGTCTGTACTTCAGCGGCGGCGGTGCGTTGTTGGTAATGCCGGCGCAAGACTGCCGCGACCCGTGCTTTCAGTTCATTGGGCCGGAACGGTTTGCTGACGTAGTCATCGGCGCCAGCGTTCAATGCCTGGACGATATCGCTTTCGCCATCGCGGCTGGTGAGCATGATTGCTGCCGGCGGCGCTTCCATGTGTTCGCGGGTCCAGCGCAGCAGGGCCAGGCCGGTGAGGTCGGGCAATTGCCAGTCGAGGATCAGCAGGTCGAAGGTTTCCCGGCGCAGTTGCCGCAACAGGTCCTCGCCGCGTTCGAAGCTGTGCAATGACCATGGCTGGTCTCCGGCTTCGGCCATTTGCTGCAGGGTCTGTTCGACCCGGCGCAGTTCGGCGGGTTCGTCGTCCAGTATCGCAACGCGCATACGCGATCATTCCTTGTTGCTTGGGCAGTTGGCCAACAACCATAGCGGCTGAGGCCGTGGAGTGAAAGTAAGCAGTCCGCCGTCGGTCGACGTCCGCTATGATTCTTCGGTCTACGTCCTCAGACCTGTGGCTTATGAAACCATTCACCCCGCCCTGCCCTTTTTCCCGCACGCCTTTATTCATATGAGCACCCCGCATCGGCGTGAAAGCCGAGAGCCGAGCCAGGTTCAGCGTTTGTTCCGGCGCCTGGTGCGCGAATGGTTGTGGATAAGTCTAGTGCTATTGCCGCTGACTGCGCTGTTGTCGTATCGCGCGCAGATCAATTTGCACGACGACTCGCCGGGCTGGAGTGCATTGCTCTCGGTCGGACTGGTGGCCTGCGTCCTTGGGTTTTTGTTGTGGCGCCCGCGCCTGGCGCTGTGGCTGACCTTGATCGGAATTGCCTGCGTGCTGCTGACCAGCGCCGGACTCGCGGAAATGCGTGACTGGTGGTCACCAACCCCTGCGGCGCTCGGCATGTTGTTTGGTTACCTGATCTGGAACTGGCGGCGCCTGAACGGAGTGCTGACGTACTTCGGTTGGGAGCTGGCGCGTCTGGACAACGAACCCAAGGTGTTTCCCGAACGCCGTCGTGCGCAATTTCCCACCGCTGACCGCTTGCAGGGACAGATCATGGCGCTTGAGCAGGCCATGAGCCGCACTCGCGATACCCGGCGTTTCATTGCTGACGGTCTGGAATACCTGCCGGTTGCGACCCTGATCAGTGACCCGAAAGGGAAGATCCTGTTGGGGAACCGCAAGGCACGTCAGCTGTTCGATAACGATCTGGTGGGTGATGAGGTTCTCGATCAACTGGCGCAACTCGGTTACCCGGAGTTGTCCACAGATCCGCGCCCGCCATTGTCTGCTCTGCCGCTGCTGGAGTTCCGTGATCACAAGGAGCGCAGCCTGCGTCTGGAACGCGCCGCGCTGTTGCCGGTGGACGGTGACACGCCGATTGGCTGGTTGCTCAGCCTCACCGACCTCAGCGCCGAACGGGCCGCCGAAGAACAACGCGGCGTGCTGCTGCGCTTCTTGTCTCACGATCTGCGCGCACCGCATTCGGCGATCCTCGCGCTACTCGACGTTCACCGGCATAAGTCGGGCACTGACTCCCCGTTGTTCGAACAGATCGAGCGTCAGGTACGCCGCGCGCTGGACCTGACCGACGGCTTTGTCCTGTTGGCGCGGGCTGAGTCCGAAGCTTACGAGTTCCAGCCGAGCCTGTTTGCAATGCTGGTGCTCGATGTACTGGATCAGGCGTTGCCGATTGCCCAGCAAAAGGGCATCGAACTGCTGCACGAGATGGACGAGCACTCCCAGGAGCGTCTGGTTCTGGCCGACCAAGGGCTGCTGACCCGGGCGTTGTTCAATTTGCTGGAGAATGCGATCAAGTACAGCGGGGATGGCACCACGGTTCAACTGCGCGTCAGCTGTCACGAGGATTGGCTGTGTTGCGAAGTAACCGATCAGGGCAAAGGGATCGCCGCCGACGAACTGCCGGACCTGTTCAGCCAATACCGGCGCTTTTCGTCAGCCAAAGGCATTGATGGCGTGGGGCTGGGGCTGTCGATGGTGAAGGCTGTGATTGATCATCATGGCGGCCGGATCGAGTGCCACAGCGCGGTCGATCAAGGCACGACGTTTCGTCTGGAGTTGCCCCTGATCATCGAATGATCACGCATAAAAAAACCGGCTATATCAGCCGGTTTTTTTACATCCGAAAAAAACTTATGCACCTTTTACGGTGTTTTATGAGCTTGAGAAATATATAAGTAAATCAACCACTTAATTTACGATTTCAAGCCTTTTCAGCAAAACCGTACACAGGTTATCCACAAAATCTCAGACAGCCACTTGATCATTCTGCGCGGGTGCCTGTGGTGCCGGTGGCAGCGAACCCATTTCACGTTGGGTCTGCTCGTTCCAGGCCTGGACCCGGTCGTTCAGTTCGGCGATGGCGCGGGGCCCGGTGCCGTTGGCGTACATCGGCTCGCCGATGACCACGGTGATCACACCGGACTTCTTGCCCCAACCGACTTTCGGCCAGAACCTGCCGGCATTGTGTGCAATCGGCAGCACCGGAAGCTCGGCGTTGACTGCCAATGCGCTACCACTGCGCGAGAACTTGCCGACGGTGCCAAACGGCACGCGAGTGCCTTCAGGAAAAATCAGCACCCAGACATTGTCCTTGAGCAGTTCGTCACCTTTGGCCGCCACTTGCTTGAGCGCGGCTTTCGGGTTGTCACGGTCAATGGCGATCGGCCGCAGCATGGCCATGGCCCAGCCGAAGAACGGCACGTAGAGCAATTCGCGCTTGAGCACCTGGCTCAAAGGCGAGAAATAAGCGGAGAGAAAGAACGTCTCCCAAGTGCTCTGGTGGTTCGACTGAATCACGCAGGGCCGGTCAGGCACGTTTTGCGCACCTTTGATTTCGTAACGGATACCGAGAAACACCTTGGTCAGCCAGAGGGCGCAACGACACCAGTACACGTTGATAAAACGATATCGCGCCTTGAACGGCAGAAAGGGCGCGATAAAAAAGCTCAGGCTGCACCACAGCAAAGAAGTGGTGCCCAGCAGCAGGTAAAAGAGAAAAATTCTGATGGCCCGCAGTATCGACATGGCGACGTTTACCGTTACGGGCATTGCCCGGCTGTTCAAGCGCACCCCCGATCAATCCCTGGTCAGGAACGTCAGAAGCACTCTAGTTGTGGATAAGTTCTGCGGCAATCGCCGCCAGATCGTCAAAAATCAGGGTGCCAAACGGCAAGGTTTTGCCCTGAGTCTTTTCGCCTTTCCCGGTCTTTACCAAAACTGGCTGTGAATCGACGGCTTTGGCGGCCTCCAGGTCACCAAGGCTGTCGCCGACAAACCAGACGTTGGTCAGCTCGACGTTGTAATGCGCTGCGATGGTTTTGAGCATCCCGGGTTTCGGTTTGCGGCAATCGCAGCCCTCGTCCGGCCCATGCGGGCAATATACGATCAGCCCGACTTCACCACCCTGCTCCGCCACCAACTCGCGCAAGCGCGCGTGCATGGCGTCGAGGGTGACGAGGTCGTAATAGCCGCGAGCAATGCCCGACTGGTTGGTGGCGACCGCCACCGTCCAGCCGGCCTTGCTCAACTGCGCAATCGCCTCGATCGAGCCGGGCAGTGGAATCCACTCCTCCACCGACTTGATGTAAGCGTCGGAGTCGTAATTGATCACTCCGTCCCGATCGAGAATCAGCAGTTTCAACAGCAATCCCTCAACCCAGCAGCGAAATGTCGGCAACACCGAGGAACAGACCACGCAGACGCGCCAGCAGCGCGTAACGGTTGGCCCGCACATTGGCATCTTCGGCATTGACCATCACGGCGTCGAAGAACGCGTCCACCGGCTCGCGCAATGCGGCCAGGCGTGCCAGCGATTCGTTGTACTGACGCGCTGCTGCCATTGGCTGAACTGCCTGATCCGCTTGCTGGATCGCCGAGTACAGCGAGAACTCGTTGGCGTTGTCGAAGTATTTGGCTTCGACCACGGTCGGTACCGAGCCTTCGACTTTGCTCAACAGGTTCGATACACGCTTGTTCACGGCGGCCAATGCTGCGGCTTCCGGCAGCTTGCGGAACGCCTGAACGGCTTGCACACGCTGATCGAAGTCCAGTGCAGAACCCGGCTTCAGCGCACGTACCGACAGATAGGTCGCAACATCCACGCCTTCGTCTTCGTAACGCGCACGCAGACGATCGAAGATGAATTCCAGCACCGATTCGTTGAGACCGGCAGCCTTGATCCTGGCGCCGAACGAATTCACGGCGAAAGCCACGGCGTCGTTCAGGTCCAGATCCAGTTGTTTCTCGATCAGGATACGCAGCACACCGAGTGCCGCACGGCGCAGGGCGTACGGGTCTTTGCTGCCGGTTGGCAGCATGCCGATACCGAAGATGCCGACCAGCGTGTCGAGCTTGTCAGCGATAGCGACAGCTGCACCGGTCAGGGTCGCCGGCAGTTCAGCGCCGGCACCGCGTGGCATGTATTGCTCGTTCAGCGCCAGCGCGACATCTTCCGGCTCGCCGTCATTGAGGGCGTAGTAGTAACCGGCGACACCTTGCATCTCCGGGAACTCGCCGACCATTTCGGTCGCCAGATCGCACTTCGACAGCAGGCCTGCACGGGCAGCCCACGAGGCGTTGCCGCCAATGCGTGCGGCGATGTACGCAGCCAGTTTCGAAACACGTTCGGCCTTGTCGTAGACGCTGCCGAGTTTTTCCTGGAACACCACGTTCTGCAGACGCAGGTTGAAGTCTTCGAGCTTCTGCTTCTTGTCTTGCTTGAAGAAGAACTCGGCGTCGGTCAGGCGTGGGCGAACCACTTTCTCGTTACCGGCGACGATCTGCTGCGGGTCTTTGCTTTCGATGTTGGCCACGGTAATGAAACGTGGCAGCAACTTGCCGTCGGCATCCAGCAGGCAGAAATACTTCTGGTTGTCCTGCATGGTGGTGATCAGCGCTTCCTGCGGCACATCGAGGAAGCGTTCCTCGAACGAGCACACCAGCGGCACCGGCCATTCAACCAGCGCGGTCACTTCGTCGAGCAGCGCCGGCGGAACGATTGCCGTGCCTTCCTGACGGGTAGCGAGTTCTTCGGTGCGCTTGCTGATGATCTCGCGACGCTCGTTGGCATCGGCCAGAACATAAGCGGCACGCAGGTCGGACAGGTAGCTGGTCGGCGAACCGATGCGCACGTTTTCCGGGTGGTGGAAACGGTGACCACGGGAGTCACGGCCAGCCTTCTGGGCGAGGATGGTGCAGTCGATGACCTGGTCACCGAGCAGCATCACCAGCCACTGGGTCGGACGCACGAACTCTTCCTTGCGCGCACCCCAACGCATACGTTTCGGGATCGGCAGATCGTTCAGCGAATCTTCAACGATGGTCGGCAGCAGGCTCGCAGTCGGCTTGCCGGCGATGCTCTGGCTGTAGCGCAGTTTCGGACCGCTCTGGTCGATTTCGCTCAGATCAACGCCGCACTTCTTGGCGAAGCCCAGTGCTGCTTGAGTCGGATTGCCGTCAGCATCGAATGCAGCCTGACGTGGCGGGCCGTCCAGGTTGATGCTGCGATCCGGTTGCTGGGTGGCCAGCGCGGTGATCAGTACAGCCAGACGACGCGGCGCGGCGTAGACGGTTTTGCTTTCGTAGCTCAGGCCAGCGGCTTGCAGGCCCTTGTCGATACCGGCGAGGAACGCGTCAGCCAGGGTGTTCAGGGCTTTCGGCGGCAGTTCTTCGGTGCCCAGTTCAACCAGAAAATCTTGAGCACTCATTGTGCAGCCTCCAGCTTGGCCAGTACTTCGTCACGCAGGTCCGGGGTCGCCAGCGGG
>NZ_JBIUXX010000105.1:10326-11426 GCF_044744235.1 Pseudomonas sp. NPDC087346 | reverse complement strand
TGCCGCTGGTAGCGAGCAACTGGCGTAACACGATGTCCCTGTCCGATTACCTGAAAGCCAACAATGTTGTGGCGATCGCCGGTATCGACACCCGCCGCCTGACCCGCATCCTGCGTGAAAAAGGCGCACAGAACGGCTGCATCATGGCCGGTGACAACATCTCCGAAGAAGCCGCGGTTGCTGCTGCGCAGGGTTTCCCGGGCCTGAAAGGCATGGACCTGGCGAAAGTCGTCAGCACCACCAAGCAATACGAGTGGCGCTCGACTGTCTGGGATCTGAAAACCGACAGCCACGCGACCATCGAAGCCTCCGAGCTGCCATACCACGTGGTTGCCTACGACTACGGCGTCAAGGTCAACATCCTGCGCATGCTGGTCGAGCGCGGTTGCCGCGTCACCGTGGTGCCGGCACAAACCCCGGCTGCCGACGTTCTGGCACTGAAGCCGGACGGCGTGTTCCTGTCCAACGGTCCTGGTGATCCGGAGCCTTGCGACTACGCGATCAAGGCCATCAAGGAAGTGCTGGAAACCGAGATTCCGGTGTTCGGTATCTGCCTCGGTCACCAGCTGCTGGCTCTGGCCTCCGGCGCCAAAACCCTGAAAATGGGTCACGGCCACCACGGTGCCAACCACCCGGTGCAGGATCTGGACACTGGCGTCGTAATGATCACCAGCCAGAACCACGGTTTTGCGGTGGACGAAGCGACCCTGCCGGCCAACGTGCGGGCGATCCACAAATCGCTGTTCGACGGCACCCTGCAAGGCATCGAGCGTACCGACAAGAGCGCGTTCAGCTTCCAGGGTCACCCTGAAGCCAGCCCGGGCCCGAACGATGTGGCTCCACTGTTCGACCGCTTCATCAACGAGATGGCCAAGCGACGCTAAGCGTTCGCCTTGAGACTGTAGCGAGAAGCCCCTCGAGGGCGGCCCCGAATGCGGCGGCCCCCTCGAAGCTTCAGAAATCGATCAAGACGGCTTGCCGACTGACCTGCGGATTTGAGTGACAAACCCATGCCAAAACGTACAGACATTAAAAGCATCCTGATTCTCGGCGCTGGCCCGTTCGTTATCGGCCAGGCCTGTGTTTTCGACTTCTCCGGC
>NZ_JBIUXX010000105.1:5047-10316 GCF_044744235.1 Pseudomonas sp. NPDC087346 | reverse complement strand
AGGCCTGTAAAGCCCTGCGCGAAGAGGGTTACCGCGTCATCCTGGTGAACTCCAACCCGGCCACCATCATGACCGACCCGGACATGGCCGACGCCACGTACATCGAACCGATCAAATGGCAGACCGTTGCCAAGATCATCGAGAAAGAGCGTCCGGACGCACTGCTGCCGACCATGGGTGGCCAGACCGCTCTGAACTGCGCCCTTGATCTGGAGCGCGAAGGCGTTCTGGAGAAGTTCGGCGTAGAGATGATCGGTGCCAACGCCGACACCATCGACAAGGCTGAAGACCGTTCGCGTTTCGACAAGGCGATGAAATCCATCGGCCTGGCGTGCCCGCGTTCCGGCATCGCCCACAGCATGGAAGAAGCCAACGCGGTTCTCGAGACCCTGGGCTTCCCGTGCATCATTCGTCCGTCCTTCACCATGGGCGGCACCGGTGGCGGTATCGCTTACAACCGTGAAGAGTTCGAAGAAATCTGCGCCCGTGGTCTGGACCTGTCGCCGACAAAAGAGCTGCTGATCGACGAATCGCTGATCGGCTGGAAAGAATATGAGATGGAAGTTGTCCGCGACAAAAAGGACAACTGCATCATCGTCTGCTCCATCGAAAACTTTGACCCGATGGGCGTGCACACCGGTGACTCGATCACTGTTGCTCCGGCACAGACCCTGACCGACAAGGAATACCAGATTCTGCGTAACGCCTCCCTGGCGGTACTGCGCGAAATCGGCGTAGAGACTGGCGGTTCCAACGTGCAGTTCGGTATCTGCCCGGACACCGGCCGTATGGTCGTGATCGAGATGAACCCGCGTGTATCGCGTTCGTCGGCCCTGGCCTCGAAAGCCACCGGTTTCCCGATTGCCAAAGTCGCAGCCAAACTGGCTGTGGGTTACACCCTCGACGAACTGTCGAACGACATCACCGGTGGCAAAACCCCGGCGTCCTTCGAGCCGTCGATCGACTACGTCGTGACCAAGCTGCCACGTTTCGCTTTCGAGAAATTCCCGAAAGCCGACGCCCGCCTGACCACTCAAATGAAGTCGGTGGGTGAAGTCATGGCCATCGGCCGTACTTTCCAGGAATCCCTGCAGAAAGCTCTGCGCGGTCTGGAAGTGGGCGTTTGCGGTCTGGACGAGAAGCTCGACCTGAGCAACCCGGAAAGCATGAGCGTGCTCAAGCGCGAATTGACCGTGCCGGGCGCCGAGCGTATCTGGTACGTGGCTGACGCTTTCCGCGCCGGCATGACCGTTGAGCAAATCTTCGGCATGAACATGATTGATCCGTGGTTCCTGGTGCAGATCGAAGATCTGATCAAGGAAGAAGAGAAGGTCAAGACCCTGGGTCTGTCCTCTATCGACCGCGACCTGATGTTCCGCCTCAAGCGCAAAGGCTTCTCCGATCAGCGTCTGGCCAAGCTGCTGGGTGTGACCGAGAAAAACCTGCGGACTCATCGCCACAAGCTGGAAATCTTCCCGGTCTACAAGCGCGTTGATACCTGCGCCGCCGAGTTCGCCACCGACACCGCCTACCTCTACTCGACTTACGAGGAAGAGTGCGAAGCGAAGCCGTCCGGTCGCGACAAGATCATGATCCTTGGCGGCGGTCCAAACCGTATCGGCCAGGGCATCGAGTTCGACTACTGCTGCGTACACGCCGCCCTCGCTCTGCGCGAAGACGGGTACGAGACCATCATGGTCAACTGCAACCCGGAAACCGTTTCCACTGACTACGACACTTCCGACCGTCTGTACTTCGAGCCGGTAACCCTGGAAGACGTGCTGGAAATCTGCCGCGTCGAGAAGCCGAAAGGCGTGATCGTCCAGTACGGCGGCCAGACTCCGCTGAAACTGGCTCGGGCCCTGGAAGCCGCTGGCGTGCCGATCATCGGCACCAGCCCTGACGCCATCGACCGTGCTGAAGACCGTGAGCGCTTCCAGCAAATGGTTGAGCGTCTGAACCTGCGTCAGCCGCCTAACGCCACCGTGCGCAGCGAAGACGAAGCGATTCGTGCAGCCAGCAAGATCGGCTATCCGCTGGTCGTGCGTCCTTCCTACGTACTGGGTGGTCGGGCGATGGAAATCGTCTACGAAGAAGAAGAACTCAAGCGCTACCTGCGTGACGCGGTGAAAGTGTCGAACGACAGCCCGGTGCTGCTCGACCACTTCCTCAACTGCGCCATCGAAATGGACGTCGATGCTGTCTGCGACGGTACTGATGTGGTGATCGGCGCGATCATGCAGCACATCGAACAGGCTGGCGTTCACTCCGGTGACTCCGCTTGCTCGCTGCCGCCGTACTCGCTGCCGCTGCACATCCAGGACGAAATGCGCGAACAGGTCAAGAAAATGGCCCTGGAACTGGGTGTTGTCGGCTTGATGAACGTTCAGTTGGCGCTGCAAGGCGAAGACATCTACGTCATCGAAGTCAACCCGCGCGCTTCGCGTACCGTGCCGTTCGTATCGAAGTGCATCGGTGTTTCCCTGGCAATGATCGCTGCGCGCGTCATGGCCGGTAAGACCCTGAAGGAAATCGGCTTCACCAAGGAAATCATTCCGAACTTCTACAGCGTGAAAGAGGCGGTGTTCCCATTCGCCAAATTCCCTGGCGTTGACCCGATCCTCGGCCCAGAGATGAAGTCGACCGGTGAAGTGATGGGTGTGGGCGACACCTTCGGTGAAGCATTCGCCAAGGCCCAGATGGGCGCCAGCGAAGTGCTGCCAACTGGCGGCACCGCATTCATCAGCGTACGTGACGACGACAAACCTCTGGTTGCAGGCGTGGCCCGTGATCTGATCAACTTGGGCTTCGAAGTGGTTGCCACTGCCGGTACTGCCAAGCTGATCGAGGCTGCAGGCCTGAAAGTGCGCCGCGTGAACAAGGTGACCGAAGGTCGTCCACACGTGGTCGACATGATCAAGAACGACGAAGTCACTCTGATCATCAACACCACCGAAGGTCGCCAGTCGATTGCCGACTCGTATTCCATCCGTCGCAACGCCTTGCAGCACAAGATCTATTGCACCACCACTATTGCTGCTGGCGAAGCGATCTGCGAAGCACTGAAGTTCGGTCCCGAGAAGACCGTGCGTCGCTTGCAGGATCTACACGCAGGATTGAAGGCATGATCAAATACCCGATGACCGTCCAGGGCGCGAAAGCCCTGGAAGAAGAACACACTCACCTGACCAAGGTCGTTCGTCCAAAGCTTAGCCAGGACATCGGTACGGCCCGCGAGTTGGGTGACTTGAAAGAAAACGCCGAATACCATGCCGCTCGCGAACAGCAGGGCATGGTTGAAGCGCGGATTCGTGACATCGAAGGCCGGATTCAGAATCAGGTCATCATCGACGTCACGACCATCCCGCATACCGGTAAAGTGATTTTCGGCACCACCGTTGAAATCGCCAACGTCGAGACTGACGAAAGCGTGACTTACCACATCGTGGGTGAGGACGAGGCCGACTTCAAACTTGGCAAGATTTCGGTAGGGTCGCCATTGGCCCGTGCCTTGATCGGCAAGCAAGAAGGCGATGTGGTCGCAGTGAAAACGCCTAGCGGTGTTATCGAGTACGAGATTGTCGAAGTCCGTCACATCTGAAACAGGGCGCCTGCTGAATGCGGGCGCCGTGCTCTGGCAGCTGACCCAGATGCTTTGGGTCGGTGGCTTATGGCTGGTGCATCTGGGCCTGCGACCGGTGTTGGGCCAAATAGGCCTGGCACCGCTGCTGGTCGATGAAGTTGCAAGTGCATTTGAAGTGCTGGTGGTGGGATTCGCTGCCGCCTGCGTGATTTTTCAGGCTTTGGTGCTGGTAAAGACCGAGGGCCTTGCCAGTCTATGGCGCGATTTTCGCGGACAAGTGTTGCTGGTGGCGTTGTATGCGTGTGCGATGTTTGTCGCAGTGCGTGTCGGCTGGCCGGATGCGCAGCGCTGGCAGGTGTTCAGCTTTCTGGTTCTGGGTTTTTCCGGGCTGGTGCTGGTGTTGCAGCCGGTACCTGGATGGAGTGGCAGGGTGCGCGAAGCACACCCTTGACCCTTGTCATCACTTGAAGCGATGAACGTTCGACAGCTGCTTGTTGGCGCTGAAGTTCTTGCGGTAAATCAGAGCCATCTTGCCGATGACCTGAACCAGGTCCGCTTTGCCGACCTTGCAGAGTTCTGCAATGGACGCCAGGCGCGCCTCGCGATCGAGGATGTTGAGCTTGATTTTAATCAGCTCGTGATCCGCCAAAGCGCGTTCAAGTTCGGCTAACACACCTTCAGTCAAACCGTTGTCAGCCACAGTCAAAACTGGTTTCAGATGGTGGCCAATGGATTTGTACTGTTTCTTCTGCTCTTGAGTGAGCGGCATAATCTGACCCTTTCGTCTGGATTCTGTAAAATGGCGGCCATTTTACCCGAGGGCTCGTGGATCCGCCCAATTAATCACGACCCTTATCATCGAGGTGCCCAATGGCGCGTTCCAAGACAAGCCTTGGTTGGCTGAAAAGACATGTAAATGATCCCTATGTGAAGCAGGCGCAGAAGGACGGCTACCGTTCGCGTGCGAGTTACAAGCTTCTCGAGGTCCAGGAGAAATACAAGCTGATCCGTCCTGGCATGAGCGTTGTCGACCTGGGTGCGGCGCCCGGTGGCTGGTCGCAGGTCACCAGCCGGCTGATCGGTGGTCAGGGCCGTCTGATCGCCTCGGACATCCTGGAAATGGACAGCATTCCGGACGTGACTTTCATCCAGGGTGACTTCACCCAGGACGCGGTGCTCGCTCAGATCCTTGAGGCGGTGGGTAATTCGCAGGTGGACCTTGTGATTTCCGATATGGCCCCCAATATGAGTGGTACGCCCGAAGTGGACATGCCAAAGGCCATGTTTCTTTGCGAGCTGGCTCTGGATCTGGCGGAACGGATACTCAAGCCGGGTGGCAATTTCGTGATCAAGATTTTTCAGGGCGAAGGGTTTGATGTTTACCTGAAGGATGCTCGTCGCAAATTCGACAAGATCCAGATGCTCAAGCCAGACTCTTCCCGTGGCAGTTCCCGCGAGCAATACATGCTGGCCTGGGGTTACCGCGGTCGTAGTGAGTAAAACGAGGTTTTTTAGCGGGGTGATAGGTTTTTCGTATTTCGCCTCGAGCGCTTTAGCGAATATTGTGTGGAAAGTGTTTCACAAAGGGTTACAGACGGCGCCTGCCAGAGCTGTAGGTAATGTAGTAAGTTAGGCCGGTGAATATCATGCGAAGCGCGCGCCAGTAGCGGAGCTTGCTTCAGAGGG
>NZ_JBIUXX010000105.1:686-5037 GCF_044744235.1 Pseudomonas sp. NPDC087346 | reverse complement strand
CCCTCCGCTTCTCTGTCCACGCGTCCGTCGGCATTTGAGTTGGTTGGTTCAGAGGGTAGTTTATTGATCGTTATGGGAAAGTATCTGATCCTGTGGTTGATCATCGCGGCTGTCTTGGTGACGGTGATGAACAACTTCTCCAGCCCTAACGAGCCGCAGACCCTCAACTATTCCGACTTCATCCAGCAAGTCAAGGATGGCAAGGTCGAGCGCGTAGCCGTTGATGGTTATGTGATTACCGGCAAACGTAACGACGGCGATAGCTTCAAGACCATTCGTCCGGCAATCCAGGACAATGGCCTGATCGGCGACCTCGTCGACAATCACGTTGTGGTTGAAGGCAAGCAGCCTGAACAGCAAAGCATCTGGACCCAGCTCCTGGTGGCCAGCTTCCCGATCCTGGTGATCATCGCGGTGTTCATGTTCTTCATGCGCCAGATGCAGGGCGGTGCGGGCGGCAAGGGCGGGCCGATGAGCTTCGGCAAGAGCAAGGCGCGCCTGCTCTCCGAAGACCAGGTGAAAACCACTTTGGCTGACGTTGCAGGTTGCGATGAAGCCAAGGAAGAAGTTGGTGAGCTGGTGGAATTCCTTCGTGATCCAGGCAAGTTCCAGCGTCTGGGTGGTCGTATTCCTCGCGGCGTACTGATGGTCGGTCCTCCGGGTACCGGTAAAACCTTGCTGGCCAAGGCGATTGCCGGTGAAGCCAAGGTGCCTTTCTTCACCATCTCCGGTTCCGACTTCGTTGAAATGTTCGTTGGTGTCGGTGCCAGCCGTGTTCGTGACATGTTCGAGCAGGCCAAGAAGCATGCACCGTGCATCATCTTCATCGACGAAATCGACGCCGTCGGCCGCCATCGTGGCGCCGGCATGGGTGGCGGTCACGACGAGCGCGAGCAGACTCTCAACCAGTTGCTGGTAGAGATGGACGGCTTCGAAATGAATGACGGCATCATCGTTATCGCTGCAACCAACCGTCCAGACGTACTCGACCCGGCATTGCTGCGTCCGGGCCGTTTCGACCGTCAGGTTGTGGTTGGTCTGCCGGACATCCGTGGTCGCGAGCAGATCCTCAAGGTTCACATGCGTAAGGTGCCACTGGGCGATGACGTTGCTCCGGCGGTTATCGCACGTGGTACCCCGGGCTTCTCCGGTGCCGACCTGGCCAACCTGGTCAACGAAGCCTCGCTGTTCGCTGCTCGTAGCGGCAAGCGCATCGTCGAGATGAAAGAGTTCGAACTGGCCAAAGACAAGATCATGATGGGCGCCGAGCGCAAATCGATGGTCATGTCCGAGAAAGAGAAGCAGAACACCGCTTATCACGAAGCTGGCCACGCCATCGTTGGTCGCGTCGTGCCTGAGCATGATCCGGTGTACAAGGTTTCGATCATTCCGCGCGGCCGTGCGCTGGGTGTGACCATGTTCCTGCCGGAAGAGGATCGCTACAGCCTGTCCAAGCGCGCACTGATCAGTCAGATCTGCTCGCTGTACGGCGGCCGTATCGCAGAAGAGATGACCCTTGGTTTTGACGGTGTGACCACCGGTGCTTCCAACGACATCATGCGTGCCAGCCAGATTGCACGGAACATGGTGACCAAGTGGGGCTTGTCTGAAAAGCTCGGTCCGTTGATGTACGCCGAAGAAGAGGGTGAAGTGTTCCTCGGTCGCGGCGGTGGTGGTCAGGCTGCCAGCTTCTCCGGTGAGACAGCCAAGCTGATCGACTCCGAAGTGCGCAGCATCATTGACCAGTGCTACGGCACGGCCAAGCAGATCCTCACGGACAACCGTGACAAGCTCGATGCCATGGCTGACGCCCTGATGAAGTATGAAACGATCGATGCTGAACAGATCGACGACATCATGGCAGGTCGTGCACCTCGCGAGCCTCGCGATTGGTCGGGTGGCACCGGTACGCCTCCACCACCAGTGGTTCAGGACGAGCGTCCGGAAACACCGATTGGCGGTCCGGCTGCTGACGTTTAAGGTTTGAAATGACTTCTGTACAGTCCCTGACCCGGTTGCCTTGCGGCAACCGGGTTCTTGATTTGGCCCGGACGCATGTCATGGGCATTCTCAATGTCACTCCCGACTCTTTCTCCGATGGCGGCCGATTCAGCCAGCTTGATGCAGCCTTGCGTCACGCCGGGGCGATGGTGGCGGCCGGCGCAACGCTGATCGACGTCGGTGGCGAATCGACCCGGCCTGGTGCGCGAGCGGTTTCCCCGCTTGAAGAGCTTGAGCGTGTGGCGCCGATCGTCGAGCTGATCAATCGTGAGCTGGATGTGGTTATCTCTGTTGATACGTCGACCCCTGCCGTAATGCGCGAAACCGCGCGGCTGGGCGCTGGATTGATCAACGATGTCCGCTCGTTGCGACGGGATGGCGCGCTGGATGCGGCGGCGGCAACGGGCTTGCCGGTCTGTCTGATGCATATGCTGGGTGAGCCTGGTGATATGCAGGACGATCCGCACTATCAGGATGTCACTCGGGAAGTGGGTCAATTTCTGGCAGAGCGCATGAGTCAATGTGCGTTGGCGGGCATCCCGGCTGAGCGGATCATTCTTGATCCCGGCTTCGGTTTCGCCAAAACCCTGCAGCACAATCTAAGCTTGTTCAAGCATATGGAAGCCCTGCACGCGCTGGGTCGACCGTTGCTGGTTGGTGTCTCACGCAAAAGCATGATCGGGCAGGCCCTGAATCGCCCTGTCGGCGAGCGTCTGCATGGCGGTCTGGCACTGGCTGCACTGGCATCAATCAAGGGTGCGCGTATATTGCGCGTCCATGATGTGGCGGAAACGGTCGACGTGGTGCGGATGCTCGCAGCCGTGGAATCAGCCGAATAAGAATGATGGAGCACTTATGAGCAAGAAATACTTTGGCACTGACGGTATTCGTGGGCGCGTTGGGGTATACCCGATCACTCCGGACTTCATGCTCAAGCTCGGCTGGGCTGCCGGCATGGCCTTCCGCAAGATGGGCGCCTGCAAGGTGCTGGTCGGCAAGGACACACGAATCTCCGGCTACATGTTCGAATCGGCACTTGAGGCTGGACTGACTTCGGCGGGTGCCGATGTCATGTTGCTTGGTCCGATGCCGACTCCGGCCATCGCCTATTTGTCGCGCACGTTCCAGGCAGAAGCCGGGATCGTGATCAGTGCTTCGCACAACCCGCATGACGATAACGGCATCAAATTCTTTTCCGGCAAGGGCACCAAGCTGCCGGATGAATTGGAATTGATGATTGAAGAATTGCTCGACACCCCGATGACCGTGGTTGAGTCGAGCAAGATCGGCAAAGTGTCGCGCATCAACGATGCTTCTGGCCGCTACATCGAATTCTGCAAGAGCAGTGTGCCGACCAGTACCAGTTTTTCCGGTCTGAAGATCGTGATCGACTGCGCGCATGGGGCGACCTACAAGGTTGCGCCGAGCGTCTTTCGTGAGTTGGGTGCTGAAGTCGTGGTGCTGTCGGCCCAGCCTAATGGTCTGAACATCAATGATAATTGCGGCTCGACCCATATGGGTCAGTTGCAGGCTGCTGTTCTGGCTGAGCACGCTGATCTGGGTATTGCCTTTGACGGTGATGGCGATCGTGTGCTGATGGTGGATCATACGGGCGCCATCGTTGATGGTGACGAACTGTTGTTCATCATTGCGCGTGATCTGCATGATCGTGGCAAGTTGCAGGGCGGGGTGGTTGGCACGCTGATGAGCAATCTCGGTCTGGAGCTGGCTCTGGCTGAATTGGGGATTCCGTTCATTCGCGCCAATGTCGGTGACCGTTATGTGATCGCCGAGCTGCTGGAGCGTAACTGGCTGGTTGGTGGTGAGAATTCGGGGCATGTGGTGTGTTTCAATCACACGACCACCGGGGATGCGATCATCGCGGCGTTGCAGGTGCTGATGGCGCTGAAGACCCGCAATGAGGGTCTGGCTCAGTCCCGCCAAGCCTTGCGCAAGTGCCCTCAGGTGCTGATTAACGTGCGTTTTGGTGGCGGTGATAACCCGCTGGAGCATCCTGCTGTCAAGGAAGCCAGCGCGCGCGTAACCCAGGCAATGGCGGGTCGTGGTCGCGTGCTTCTGCGCAAGTCCGGGACAGAGCCTCTGGTGCGTGTCATGGTCGAAGGCGAGGACGAAACCCAGGTTCGCAGCTATGCCGAAGAACTGGCAAAACTGGTAACTGAAGTTTCTGCCTGATACGGCTTGCCAGCCATGATTGTGTTGGGTAACATCTGCGCCCACTTTGACCGACGAGGTACAGCATGCGTCGCCCTATGGTAGCTGGTAACTGGAAGATGCACGGTACCCGCGTAAGAGTGGATGAGCTTATTTTAGGGATTGTTTTTTTGTTGTT
>NZ_JBIUXX010000105.1:0-676 GCF_044744235.1 Pseudomonas sp. NPDC087346 | reverse complement strand
TGCACGGTACCCGCGCCAGCGTCGCTGAGCTGATCAACGGCCTTCGTCATTTGGCCTTGCCTAGCGGTGTTGATGTCGCGGTATTCCCGCCTTGCTTGCATATCAATCAAGTGATTGATGGCCTGAAAGGCAAGTCGATTTCGGTCGGCGCGCAGAATTCTGCGGTGGAATCCATGCAAGGTGCATTGACCGGTGAAATTGCGCCGAGTCAGTTGGTGGATGCAGGTTGTTCCCTGGTGCTTGTCGGGCACTCCGAACGCCGTCAGATAATGGGCGAGCGAGACGGAATGCTGAATCGCAAGTTCGCAGCGGCACAGGCATGTGGCTTGATTCCGGTGTTGTGCATAGGGGAAACCCTTGAGCAGCGCGAAGCTGGAAAAACTCTTGAGGTTGTCGGGCGTCAGCTGGGCAGCATCATCGAGGAGCTGGGTGTTGGTGCCTTTGCCAAGGCAGTAATAGCTTACGAGCCGGTCTGGGCCATTGGTACTGGACTGACTGCAACGCCGCAACAGGCTCAGGATGTGCATAAAGCCATTCGCGAGCAGTTGGCGGCAGAGAATTCTGAAGTCGCACGAGGTGTGCGGCTTCTATACGGCGGCAGCGTGAAGGCGGCCAATGCGGTCGAACTGTTCGGCATGCCGGATATCGATGGGGGGCTCATTGGTGGAGCTTCCCT
>NZ_JBIUXX010000104.1:8064-11711 GCF_044744235.1 Pseudomonas sp. NPDC087346 | reverse complement strand
GGATCTGCTGCCGCTGATCCTCAAGGAGAACGGCGACAGCTTCAACATCAAGGATCTGCTGCGCCCGGCGACTTTCGTTCCGGAGTCCAAGCGTCTGAACGTGTTGCTGCGTGAGTTCCGCGCCAACCACAACCACATGGCCATCGTCATCGACGAGTACGGCGGCGTGGCCGGTCTGGTGACGATTGAAGACGTGCTGGAACAGATCGTCGGCGACATCGAAGATGAACACGACGTCGAAGAAGACAGCTACATCAAGCCACTGCCAAGCGGTGATTTCCTGATCAAGGCGCTGACGCCGATCGAGAACTTCAACGAGTTCTTCGACAGCGAATTCTCCGACGACGAGTTCGACACCGTCGGTGGCCTGGTGATGAGCGCGTTCGGGCACTTGCCAAAACGCAACGAAACCACTGAAATCGGCGCCTATCGCTTCCGCATTCTGAACGCCGACAGCCGTCGGATTCATTTGCTGCGTCTGACACCTATCGCTCGCTAAGGATTGAAATGCATCGTCTGACCCGCCCCGGCTGGCCCGGTAACCTGCTGGCCGTGGCGGCCGGTGCAATCACCACCTTTGCCCTCGCACCGTTCAACATCTGGCCGCTGGCTTTGCTCGCGGTCGGTTTGTTCTATGCCGGCCTGCGTGAGCTGAGCCCGCGTCAGGCGCTGGGCCGTGGCTGGTGTTTCGGTTTCGGTCTGTTCGGTGCCGGTACCAGCTGGATCTACTACAGCATCCATCACTTCGGCGGCGCTTCGGTGTTGCTGGCCGGGTTCCTGATGCTGCTGTTCACCGCAGCGATTGCCTGGTTCTTCGCTTTGCCGGCGTGGCTCTGGGCACGCTGGTTGCGCCGAAACGAGGCACCGCTGGCTGATGCACTGGCATTTGCCGCGTTGTGGGTCGGTCAGGAAGCCTTTCGTGGCTGGTTCCTCACCGGTTTCCCGTGGCTGTATTCCGGCTACAGCCAGCTCGACGGCCCGCTGGCCGGGCTCGCGCCGATGGGTGGCATGTGGCTGGTGTCGTTCGTCCTCGCATTGACCGCAGCACTGATCTACAACACCCCGCGCCTGTTGCAATCCGGCCGCAAAGGTTTTGTCGTCGCCGGCCTGTTGTTGCTGGCCGGGCCGTGGGTCGTGGGCATTGCGCTCAAGGGCCACGCCTGGACCAGCCCATCGGGACCACCACTGACCGTCGCCGCAATTCAGGGCAACGTCGCGCAAAGCATGAAATGGGACCCGGCAGAACTCAACGCGCAACTGGCGCTGTACCGCGATTTGAGTTTCCGCTCGAAACCGGTGGATCTGCTGATCTGGCCGGAAACAGCCGTACCGGTACTCAAAGAGTCCGCCGAGGGATACCTGAGCATGATGGGCACCTTCGCCGCCGAGCGTAAATCGGCGCTGATCACTGGTGTGCCGATCCGCCAAACGGTGCGCCACGAGAAACGCTTCTTTAATGGCATCACCGTGGTTGGCGAAGGCGATGGCACTTATCTGAAGCAGAAACTGGTGCCATTCGGCGAGTACGTGCCGTTGCAGGAAGTCCTGCGCGGGCTGATCGCATTCTTTGATTTGCCGATGTCCGACTTCGCCCGCGGCCCTGCTGATCAACCGTTGCTGCAAGCCAAGGGTTATCAGATCGCGCCGTTCATCTGCTACGAAGTGGTCTACCCGGAATTTGCCGCCAGCCTGGCTGCACGCAGCGATCTGCTGCTGACCATCAGCAACGACACCTGGTTTGGCACCTCGATTGGTCCACTGCAACACTTGCAGATGGCGCAGATGCGCGCGCTGGAAGCCGGTCGCTGGATGATCCGCGCCACCAACAATGGTGTGACTGGTCTGATCAATCCATTCGGGCAGATCACCGAGCAGATCCCGCAGTTCGAACAGGGTGTGCTGTACGGCGAGGTAGTGCCGATGCACAACCTGACGCCTTACCTGCAATGGCGCTCGTGGCCGCTGATCATCCTTTGCCTGCTACTGTTTGGCTGGGCACTGATGGCGAGCCGGATGTCCAAAACCCTTTAAAAGCAAAGATCGCAGCCTGCCTACAGGGAAAACACAAATCCCCTGTAAGAGCTGCCGCAGGCTGCGATCTTTTGATCTTCAACGATAAAACAACGAATACCCCACCTGCCCCACCGCCTCGTTCAGCAACTGGCCGCTCTGCCAGATCGACTTGAACTCCGGCATCCAGCCACCTAGCGGCCGGGCGTTGTCAGTGCCGAGAAAACCTACCGGCGCCGGCACCACGTCGAAGCCTGCCTGCTGAAAACTCCAGACCGCCCGTGGCATGTGCCAGGCCTGAGTCACTACCACCACGCGTTTGCTCCCCTGCGGGAGCAATATGTCGGCGCTGAATTTGGCGTTTTCCCACGTCGTACGGCTCTCGCCTTCCTGCCAACGCACGCTCACGCCAAAATCATCCAGCAGCGAATCGGCCATCAGCTTCGCCTCGGTTGGCGGCGTGCCGTAATGCAGGCCGCCGCTGGTCAGGATCGGCAATCCTGACGCCTTGGCCAGTCGCGCCGCATAGCGCTGACGCTCCAGGCCGACGCCGGTCGGCTGATCCTCGCCCCAGGCCAGATCGCCGCGCTCACGCCCGGAACCCAGCACCACAATCGCATCGGCACGCTGCGCCAGCGTCGCCCATTCAGATCGGGCCAGCGGCGGTTCACGCTCCAGCGCCTTGGCACCCCATTGCACGACAACCGGCAGGCTCATCAGCCAGAAGCCACCAAAACCAATGGCAAAGCACAATCCAGCGAGGCGCGGCCGCGAGCGGCGTAACCACCAGGCAACCAATAACAGCAGCAAAAGAATGCCGGGCGGCAATAGAAGTTGTTTTACGAAGTAACGAAAAGGCATCGAGCATCTCCAGAGATGCCCGAAGCCTAAGAGGGTTAATACACTGCGACAACCGATATGGAGCGATCCTGTTGAAAAAGATCCTCCGTGATCACGCGACTTGCGCTCACTTGGCCTGCAAAGCACGAACCTTGACGGTTTCTCTGCCAGGCGCCTTGTCCTTGAGCCAGATGACCTTGGCTGAATGTGCTGCATCGAGTTGCTTTACTGCCTGCGACAGGCAGCCATGCGTTTCCCGTTCACTGCGATCCAGATAGGCCTTGACCAGTTTGAACTCGGCGGGGCTCAAGCCACGCAATTCCAGTTCCAGGGGGCGCTCATCGCGCAGCCGGCCAGCGGTTTTTGCAGCGTCCAGGGCCATACCCAGACGATCCATCAACCGTTCATACAACTCGGGTTTCGTGACGTTCTTTTGCCGTTGCTCCACCATCCCTCACCTCATTGAAGATAAGACTCACTCCCCAATAAGAGCTTAGCTTCGCTGCACAAACCGGCTGCACGCCGCGACCAACGGCCCTCGCCGCGGATTTACCGGGCCAAACTGCTGTAATCAGGGTTTCCCTAGGCCAAGCGCGGTCATGTATGCTACGGCGCTTCCTGTAATTCCACTTCCAGCGCGCCCGGACCTTTGCGGATGCCGCACTGAAGAGGATTAGGCCACCCCTATCCAGTACAAAAGTAGCCATGCACGAACAATATCAGCCCCGTGAAATTGAAGCCGCCGCCCAGTCGTTCTGGGACGAGCAAAAGTCCTTTGAAGTCAGTGAACAGCCAGG
>NZ_JBIUXX010000104.1:0-8054 GCF_044744235.1 Pseudomonas sp. NPDC087346 | reverse complement strand
ACGTGCGCAACTACACCATCGGCGACGTGATCTCCCGCTACCAGCGCATGCTCGGCAAGAACGTTCTGCAACCGATGGGTTGGGACGCCTTCGGCATGCCGGCAGAAAACGCCGCGATGAAGAACAACGTAGCGCCTGCCAAATGGACCTACGAAAACATCGCCTACATGAAAACCCAGCTGCGCAGCCTGGGTCTGGCGGTTGACTGGTCGCGTGAAGTCACCACCTGCAAGCCGGATTACTACCGTTGGGAACAATGGCTGTTCACTCGCTTGTTCGAAAAAGGTGTGATCTACCGTAAAAACGGCACCGTGAACTGGGACCCGGTCGATCAGACCGTTCTGGCCAACGAGCAAGTGATCGACGGTCGCGGCTGGCGTTCCGGCGCGCTGATCGAAAAGCGCGAAATCCCGATGTACTACTTCAAGATCACCGCCTACGCGGATGAGCTGCTGGAGAGCCTCGACGAACTGACTGGCTGGCCTGAACAGGTCAAGACCATGCAGCGCAACTGGATCGGCAAATCCCGCGGCATGGAAGTGCAGTTCCCGTACAACGTCGATTCCATCGGCGCAGCCGGCGTGCTGAAAGTCTTCACCACCCGTCCGGACACCCTGATGGGCGCGACTTATGTTGCCGTCGCCGCCGAGCACCCGCTGGCCACCCAGGCCGCGCAGAACAATCCTGAGCTGCAAGCGTTCATCGCTGAATGCAAGGGCGGCAGCGTCGCCGAAGCCGACGTCGCCACTCAAGAGAAAAAAGGCCTGCCAACCGGCCTGTTCGTCGAGCACCCGCTGACTGGCGAAAAACTGCCGGTATGGGTCGCCAACTATGTGTTGATGCACTATGGCGACGGCGCCGTGATGGCGGTACCGGCTCACGACGAACGTGATTTCGAGTTCGCCCACAAGTACGACTTGCCCGTTAAATCGGTAGTGCGTACCAGCTCCGGCGATACCAACCCGGCCCCGTGGCAAGACGCCTACGGCGAACACGGCACGCTGATCAACTCCGGTGAATTCGACGGCCTCGATTTCGCAGGCGCGTTCGACGCCATGGAAGTCGCGCTGATCAAGAAAGAACTCGGCGCCTCGCGTACCCAGTTCCGCCTGCGCGACTGGGGTATCAGCCGTCAGCGCTACTGGGGCTGCCCGATCCCGATCATCCACTGCGAAACCTGCGGTGACGTGCCGGTGCCGGAAGACCAGTTGCCAGTTGTGCTGCCGGAAGACGTGGTGCCGGACGGCGCCGGTTCGCCACTGGCACGCATGCCCGAGTTCTACGAGTGCAGCTGCCCGAAATGCGGCCAGCCTGCCAAGCGTGAAACCGACACCATGGACACCTTCGTCGAGTCGTCGTGGTACTACGCCCGTTACGCCTCGCCGCACTTTGAAGGTGGCCTGGTAGAGAAATCCGCGGCTGACCACTGGTTGCCGGTGGATCAGTACATTGGCGGTATCGAACACGCAATTCTTCACCTGCTCTATGCGCGCTTCTTCCACAAGCTGATGCGCGACGAAGGCCTGGTGAGCTCCAACGAGCCGTTCAAGAACCTGCTGACCCAAGGCATGGTGATCGCCGAGACTTATTATCGTCGCGAAGCCAACGGTGCCTACACCTGGTTCAACCCGGCGGACGTAGAACTTGAGCGCGACAGCAAAGCCAAAGTCATCAGCGCCAAGCTGATCTCCGACGGTCTGCCGGTAGAAATCGGCGGCACCGAGAAAATGGCCAAGTCGAAGAACAACGGCGTCGACCCACAGTCGATGATCGACCAGTTCGGCGCCGACACCTGCCGCCTGTTCATGATGTTCGCCTCGCCGCCTGACATGAGCGCGGAATGGTCCGACTCCGGCGTCGAAGGTTCGCACCGTTTCCTCAAGCGCGTCTGGCGTCTGGCGCAAGCCCACGTCACTCAGGGCCTGCCGGGTAAACTCGACGTTGCCAGCCTGAATGACGAGCAGAAAGTCATTCGCCGTGCGATCCACCTCGCGATCAAGCAGGCCAGCCATGACGTCGGCCAGAACCACAAATTCAACACCGCCATCGCTCAGGTGATGACGCTGATGAACGTGCTGGAAAAAGCTCCGCAAGACACCGAACAGGATCGCGCACTGGTTCAGGAAGGTCTGGAAACCGTAACGCTGTTGCTGGCTCCGATCACTCCGCACATCAGCCATGATTTGTGGACTCAACTGGGCCACGAAGGTCCGGTGATCGATGCCGGTTGGCCGGTGCAGGACGACAGCGCTCTGGTGCAAGACAGCCTGACTCTGGTTATCCAGGTCAACGGCAAGCTGCGCGGCCAGATCGATATGCCGGCCAGCGCGACTCGTGAAGAAGTCGAAGCGGCAGCTCGTGCCAACGAAAACGTACTGCGTTTCGTTGACGGCCTGACTATTCGTAAAGTGATCGTAGTGCCCGGGAAACTGGTCAATATCGTCGCCAGCTAATTGGATCGGGCGCCAGGTATGCCTGGCGCCATGTAAAACCTTTCGGGCCGCAAGACCGGCCCACATGGTTTCAAGGGGAGCAACAAGATGATCAAACGCAATCTGCTGGTGATGGGCCTCGCGGTTCTGCTGAGCGCCTGCGGTTTCCAGCTGCGTGGCACTGGCACCACCGAACTGACGATCAAGGAACTCGATCTGACCGCACGTAATGCCTACGGCGAAACCGTAACGCAACTGCGCCAGGTGCTGGAGTCCAGCGGCGTCAAGGTTTACAGCGGTGCACCGTACAAGCTGTACCTGGCTGACGAGCAGGAAGACCAGCGCATCCTCAGCTACGCCGGTGCCGGCCGTACTGGCGAGTATCAGGTGACTACCGTTCTGAACTACGACATCCGTGGCGAACATAACCTGAGCTTGCTGAGCGACAAGCTCGAAGTGCAGAAAGTGTTCATCCACGACGGTAACAACCTCGTGGGTTCCGATCAGGAAGCCAACGACGCCCGTCGTGACACCCGCCGCGAGCTGGTTCAGCGCATGATGCTGCGCCTGCAACAGATAACTCCGGGGCAACTGCAGCAGCTGCAACAGGCTGCCAATGACCGGGCCAAAGCAGAAGCTGACGCCCTGCAAGCGGCGCAAAAGGCTGAAGCGGAAACTCCGCGTCAGTCGCCGCTCGAACTGCCGAAGCAGTAAGACGTACGGGGCGCTCAGGCGCCCCGTTCGCCCTCTCTTATGAAGCTCGCTCCCGCTCAACTCGGCAAACACCTGCAAGGCGCCCTCGCGCCGGTCTACATCATCAGTGGCGATGACCCACTGCTGTGCCAGGAAGCCGCCGACGCCATCCGCAGTGCCGCCCGCCAACAAGGTTTCGACGAACGCCAGGTGTTCGCCGCCGACGCCAGTTTCGACTGGGGTACGTTGTTGCAGGCCGGTGCGAGCATGTCGTTGTTCGCCGAAAAGCGCCTGCTGGAACTGCGCCTGCCCTCGGGCAAGCCCGGTGACAAGGGTGCAGCTGCGCTGATGGAATACTGCTCACGTCCCGCTGAAGACACGCTACTGCTGATCAGCTTGCCCAAGCTCGATGGCAGCGCGCAGAAAACCAAGTGGGGCAAGGCGCTGGTTGAAGGTCAGCAGACCCAGTTCGTGCAGATCTGGCCGGTGGATGCCAACCAGTTGCCGAGCTGGATTCGTCAGCGTCTGTCGCAGGCCGGATTGGCGGCCAGCCAGGACGCGGTCGAACTGATTGCCGCACGCGTCGAGGGTAATTTGCTCGCCGCTGCGCAGGAAATCGAGAAGCTCAAGCTGATGGCCGAGGGCGGCCAGATTACCGTCGAAACCGTACAGGCAGCCGTGGCCGACAGTGCCCGTTTCGACGTATTCGGGCTGACCGATGCGATCCTCAACGGCGAAGCCGCCCACGCGTTGCGCATACTTGAAGGATTGCGCGGTGAGGGTGTCGAACCACCGGTGATTCTCTGGGCTCTGGCCCGAGAGTTGCGCCTGCTGGCGAACATCTCCCTGCAATACAGCCAGGGCACGCCGCTGGACAAGTGCTTCAGCCAGTCGAAGCCGCCGGTATGGGACAAACGCAAACCACTGATGAGCAAGGCCCTGCAACGCTACTCGGCGCAACGCTGGGCGCAGTTGTTGCTCGAAGCTCAGCGCATCGACGCGCAAATCAAGGGTCAGGCAGCCGGTTCGCCATGGATGAGCCTGAGTCGTCTGGCACTGTTGATGGCCGGTCAGCGCCTTTCATTGCCTGCTGAATAAAATCAAAAGATCGCAGCGTTCCGCAGCTCCCACAGGATCGGTGTAGGATCTGCGGCACGCTGCGATCTTTTGATCTTGTTTTCCTACAAACACCACCCCCATTTGCCCTATAGACAGATGCCCGACATCGGCAGATTATTTGCCGCGCAAAACCCACTCACTCGCGAGAACCCCAATGAGCAAAAAGCCATCGAAACATGGCCCGAACAAGGCCAAATCCATCATCGCCCAACCCCTGTTCCGCAGCCGCCAGGAACAGCCAACCAAGGGCAAAGGCAGCTACCGCCGCGAAGCCTTCCAGTCTAAAAGCTGGGAGGCTTCTTACTTTCTGGCTGCTTGAAGCAGAACCCCCCTTCGACATGTTAAGGTCTGCACCTGATTCGTATCTCTTGGAACTGTGCATGCCCTTTAGTCTTTCCCATCGTTGGCCCGTTCGCCAATTGATCGCTGCAGCAAGCTTCGTCCTGCTTGTCGCCTGTGCGGAAAAACCCACCGCCGCCGATGCGCAACCCCTGCAAACCGCCCCTGTCGTTACGGCCCCAGCGATAATTCCGCCGGTAGTGCCGTCCGCCGACCCGCTCGATATTCAGCCGACCCAGACCTTTGCCGAATGGCAAGCAGGTTTCCGCAAGGACGCCCTCGCCGCCGGGATTCGTCCTGAGCTGTTTGATCGCGCCTTTGCCAATGTCAGCTTCGACCCGAGCGTAATTCGCGCCGACCGCAGTCAGCCGGAATTCTCCCGCCCGGTCTGGGAATACCTCGACGGTGCTCTTTCGCCATTGCGCGTACGCAAGGGCCAGGCGTTGATCAGCCAGTACGCCGACATCCTTCAGAGTATCGAACAGCGCTATGGCGTTGATCGTCAGGCGCTGGTGTCGGTGTGGGGCATGGAAAGTAACTTCGGTCAGTTCCAGGGCACCAAGTCGGTGATCAATTCGCTGGCGACTCTGGCCTATGAAGGTCGGCGTCCGGGCTTTGCCCATGCGCAACTGATCGCGGCCCTGCAAATCCTGCAACAGGGTGATATCACGCCGGAAAAAATGCTTGGTTCCTGGGCTGGCGCCATGGGGCAGACCCAGTTCATTCCGACAACTTACAACACCCACGCCGTGGACTTTGACGGTGATGGTCGCCGCGACATCTGGGGCAGTCCGGCCGATGCCCTGGCTTCGACTGCGCATTATCTGCAAAGCTCCGGCTGGCAACGCGGTCAGCCGTGGGGCTTTGAAGTGCAACTGCCGGGCAGTTTCGACTTCACCCTGGCGGACGGTGCGATTCGCAAAACTGTCGCTGAATGGCGGCAACTGGGTGTGAGCCTGCCGAATGGCGGTCAGGTACCGCAGGGTTCCGAGCAACTGTCAGCCGCCCTGCTGCTGCCGGCCGGTTATCGTGGTCCGGCGTTCCTGATCCTCGACAACTTCCGGGCGATCCTCAAGTACAACAATTCTTCGTCGTACGCGTTGGCAGTCAGCCTGTTGTCCGAGCGCTTCAGTGGCGGCGGCCTGATCAACGGCACCTGGCCGAAAGATGACCTGCCGCTGAGCCGCACCGAGCGTATTGAATTGCAGACCCTGCTGAGCGCGCGCAACTACAACGCGGGCACCGCTGACGGGATCATCGGCGCCAATACGCGCAAGGCGATTCGCAGTGCGCAGCAGTCGTTTGGCTGGCCGGCGGATGGTTATCCGACGCACAAGCTGCTTGAGAGCCTGCGTACCCAGTAAAAGCATCGCGGGCAAGCCCGCTCCCACAAGGGTCGTTGTCGAAACACAATTCTGTGTTCGACTCAAAAACCTGTGGGAGCGGGCTTGCCCGCGAAGACTGACTATCAGGCGAACAACTTCTACGCCTTGATCACCACATCCTGCTCCAGCATCAACTCCTTCTTCCCTGCATCCAGCCGCACCAACGCCCCCATCGGCAACGTCAGGTTCGGATCGCAATGCCCGCTGCGCCACCCGGACAGCACCGGAATCCGCAACGGCTCAAAGGTTTGCTTGAGCAAGCGATTCAACGCATCGATCTCTACCCCGGCAATATCCCCCACCAACACCCCGCGCAGCTTTTGCAGCATGCCTGCCAAGCGCAATTGCGTCAGCAACCGGTCGATGCGGTACAGCGGCTCGTTGATGTCCTCGATGAACAGAATCACCCCTTCCAGATCAATCTGGTAAGGCGTGCCCATGGTCGAGGCGATCATCGCCAGATTGCCGCCAAGCAGGCGCCCATGCGCGATGCCCGGCTCCACCGTGGTCAACGGATAAGCAACCGGGTGACTGAACACGCTGCCCGACTTCATCTGCCCACGCAGCATGGCGAAAAACGAGGTCACTGTCGGCGGCTCCTTGTCGCCCAACAGATCAGCGTTCAACAACGGCCCGTGAAAGGTCACGAAGCCGGCGTAGCGACTGATGGCGACGTGCAGCGCGGTGATGTCGCTATAACCGACAAAAGGCTTGGCATTACGGCTGAGCAGGTCGAAATCGATACGATCCAGCAGGCGCGGCGTACCGTAACCGCCACGCAGGCAAATGATCGCATCGACCTCCGGATCGGCAAACGCAGCATGCAGGTCGTTGAGCCGTACATCATCGCTGCCGGCCAGATAGCCGTCCTTCTCATAGACGCCCGGAAACACCCGCAAGCCGTAGCCACGAGCGCGCATCCATTGCACAGCCTTGTCGGTGTCCAGCGCGCCGGGGCCGGCGGGTGCAATCACGCCGATCAGCCCTTCGGACGGCAGCGCTGGCACCGGTTTGTGCGGAGAAAGGGTATGGGTCGGTCGAACAGTCATCCTTGAATCTCCCTGTGAGAAGTCTTGAAGACACAGTAGTCAGGAACAGCAGCAAACAGAAGAGGCTCTGTTGCCCATCAATTGCAGGAAAAGTAACCGATTGATGTAGGCCAGACAAAAAAATGCCCGCCGGGCAATGAAGCCTCGGCGGGCATTTTCGTATGGCGCTGGATCAGGAACCGAGCAGCTCGGCCTTGACCAGTTTCGCCTGTTCGTCAGCGTGGTACGACGAGCGTACCAGAGGGCCCGACGCAACGTTCTTGAAGCCCATCTTGTAACCTTCCTCGGCGAACCAGGCGAAGACGTCCGGGTGCACGAAGCGCTGAACCGGCAAGTGGCTGCGGGACGGTTGCAGGTACTGGCCCAGAGTCAGCATGTCGATGTCGTGTTCGCGCATGCGCTTCATGACTTCGATGACTTCTTCGTCGGTCTCGCCCAGACCCAGCATCAGGCCAGACTTGGTCGGAATGTGCGGCATCATCTGCTTGAAGCGTTGCAGCAGGGTCAGCGACCACTGGTAGTCCGAGCCCGGACGCGCAGCCTTGTACAGGCGCGGCACGGTTTCCAGGTTGTGGTTGAACACATCCGGTGGCTCGGCGGCAGTGATTTCCAGCGCCACGTCCATACGGCCACGGTAGTCCGGGACCAGGGTTTCCAGCTGCACGTTCGGCGACAGTTTGCGGATTTCGCGGATGCAGTCGGCAAAGTGCTGGGCACCGCCGTCACGCAGGTCGTCGCGGTCAACCGAAGTGATCACCACGTACTTGAGCTTCAGGTCGGCGATGGCGATGGCCAGGCTTTCCGGCTCATTGACGTCCAATGGTTTCGGACGACCGTGGCCGACGTCGCAGAACGGGCAGCGACGGGTGCAGATGTCACCCATGATCATGAAGGTCGCGGTGCCACCGGAGAAGCACTCGCCCAGGTTCGGGCAGGAAGCCTCTTCGCAGACGCTATGCAGCTTGTGCTTGCGCAGCAGGCTCTTGATACGGTCGACTTCCGGCGAAACCGGGATGCGCACACGAATCCAGTCAGGT
>NZ_JBIUXX010000103.1:8217-11745 GCF_044744235.1 Pseudomonas sp. NPDC087346 | reverse complement strand
AAAGTTTACTTGCAGTCCTTATTGCAACGCGGATCAACATTGACAGAAGCACCAGTGGCGGTAGCCACGAGTTGACTGAGAGGCTCAGGGCGTGATGGGGCAAACAATCAAAAGCCAGAGCCAGAGCCGGATCAAAAGATCGCAGCCTGCGGCAGCTCCTACACAGGATGAGCGTTAGCTCGGCTGTAGCTTTTGATCTTGATTCACCGGCCGCGTCGGCAGGCTGAGTGGAGGGGTTGATCCGGGGGTGGGAGCGCAGCGACCGTTTGGCGAAGCCAAACACATCGAGAGGAGGTGCAGCGCAGCAAACCGTAGGCGATGCCCCCGGATCAATCCCGGAGCGAAGGAACCCCGAGCCCCAGCGAGCGGGCCGTACGTTGCGGCAGCGTTTTTTTGCTTACTTTTTTTAGGCGTTTGTAAAAAAAGTGAGTCGCCGTAAGGGCGAAACCCTAAGCAGCCGTTACCGCAGAAACGGATATTCACAAAAAACACCCATAGCCTGGTCGGCCCACAGGCCGCCAAGGCAAAAAAAAGGGGCAACCGAAGTCGCCCCAAAATGCCTTGCGTGCTCATCAAACCCAAAAAGACCTACGGTTTCTTCCGCTTATTCGCATCTTTCCAGATAAAAAATCCAAACCCTGCAAAAAACAGAACCATAAGGCCAACCGTCAAAACACCGGCAAACACCACGTTATCGAAAAACATGACTGGCCTCCTGGCCCCTGCTTTGCTGCGATGGAACTAAGTTAACCAATCAGGCAGGCGCAAGAATTGACCGGGATCAATGCTCAGAGAGACGGGAGATAAAGGAGGGGGAAATAACTGACCTGCATCAACGGATGCAGGGAGGATCAACGCTTTTTCGGTTTGTTTTTCGGCTTTTTCTTCGCTTTTGCCAGCGGCATCGCCTGCTCGAAAGCCTGACGCACTTCGTTCAGACGCTTATCGTTAAGGTCATGAACCCGCTTGGCACGCTCGGCATTAAGGTCGATCAGTTTGTCGTCTTGGCTCATGGCATTCGTTACATCGCAGAAGATCAATCACAACTGCCGGAACACCAGCAGAACTGCGCCAATAATGCGGCTTTGCCTGCCTGCCGGACAACCTCAGATTTCAATATCGACCCACAAGCCCTGACGCGGCTGGTCTTCCATCAGCGGCACCACCGGCACGGTGTTGTCGGCATTCAGTTCGGTACCGGGAACGGCAAGGTGTTCTTCCGGGTCTTCATCGGCCTCGCGGCGACGGCGATCGCGCTCCTGCTGGCGGCGCTGTTCCTCACGCAGTTGCAGCGCAGCCTCTTCCGGGTCGCGTTTTTGCAGATCGATCGTGCTTTCGCTGGAGCTTTCCTGCACCGGTACCACCGGAGGAATGTCCGGCCGCTGGCGGATCGGGTCTTGCTGGGAAGTGATCGGCACAGCGCTCAGGGGGAGCATCGGTGGCAGCATATAAGGGGTCTCCTGTCAGAAGGCTATCGGCTGCGGCCAAGGTGCCTTGAGCCACCGGTCGTAAATCTGTGACGTGCTTGGCACCTGTTGGCGCTGTCGAAGGCTGCGAACTTCATCAGACAGCGCAAAACCCAAGGGTTCTCAAAGATCAAAAGATCACAGTCTGTGGCAGCTTTTGCCCAGTAATCTTTGGCCCTGAAGCCCGCATTCCGTTAAGATAGCCCGCTTTTTCAAGGTGGGAGTCAGGCAGCATGGCGCAGCAGTATCAACCGGGGCAACGCTGGATCAGTGACAGCGAAGCCGAGCTGGGTTTAGGCACCGTTCTGGCACAGGACGGCCGCTTGTTGACCGTGCTCTACCCGGCCACTGGCGAAACTCGCCAGTACGCGCTAAGGAATGCGCCCCTCACCCGCGTGCGGTTCTCGCCGGGTGACTCGATCACTCACTTCGAAGGCTGGAAACTGACCGTACAGCAAGTCGACGACGTCGATGGCCTGCTGGTCTACCACGGCCTCAACGCACAGAACGAAGCCGTTACGCTGCCGGAAACCCAGCTATCGAACTTCATTCAGTTCCGTCTGGCCAGCGATCGTCTGTTCGCCGGGCAGATCGATCCGCTGTCGTGGTTCTCCCTGCGTTACAACACCCTCGAACACACCAGCCGCCAGTTGCAGTCTTCGCTGTGGGGCCTTGGCGGTGTTCGCGCCCAGCCAATCGCTCACCAACTGCACATCGCCCGCGAAGTCGCTGACCGTATCGCGCCACGGGTTTTGCTGGCGGACGAAGTGGGTCTGGGTAAAACCATCGAAGCCGGTCTGGTGATCCATCGCCAACTGCTGTCGGGTCGCGCCAACCGCGTGCTGATCCTCGTGCCGGAAAACCTCCAGCACCAGTGGCTGGTCGAGATGCGCCGCCGCTTCAACCTGCAAGTCGCGCTGTTTGACGAAGAACGCTTCATCGAAAGCGATGCCGCCAACCCGTTCGAAGACACTCAACTGGCGCTGGTTGCGCTGGAATGGCTGGTCGATGACGAAAAGGCCCAGGACGCGCTGTTCGCCGCCGGTTGGGATCTGCTGGTGGTCGACGAAGCCCACCACCTGGTCTGGCACGAAGAGAAGGCCAGCGCCGAATACACCCTGGTCGAACAACTCGCCGAAGTCATCCCGGGCGTGCTGTTGCTCACCGCAACCCCGGAACAACTCGGTCAGGACAGCCACTTCGCGCGTCTGCGCCTGCTCGACCCGAACCGTTTCCATGATCTGGCCGCTTTCCGCGCCGAGAGCGAAAACTATCGCCCGGTGGCCGAAGCCGTTCAGGAGCTACTGGACAAGGGCCGTCTCTCGCCAGAAGCGCACAAGACCATTCACGGTTTCCTCGGCAACGAAGGCGAAGCCCTGCTGGCCGCCGTCAACGATGGCGACACCGAAGCCAGTGCTCGCCTCGTGCGCGAACTGCTTGACCGCCATGGCACCGGCCGCGTGCTGTTCCGTAACACCCGCGCCGCCGTGCAGGGTTTCCCGGAACGCAAACTGCACCCGTACCCGCTGCCGTGCCCGGACGAATACCTCGAACTGCCGCTGGGCGATCACGCCGAGCTGTACCCGGAAGTCAGCTTCCAGGCACAGCCGGATGCCAGCGAAGAAGAACGCTGGTGGAAATTCGACCCTCGCGTCGAATGGCTGATCGATCAGCTGAAAATGCTCAAGCGCACCAAAGTGCTGGTGATCTGCGCCCACGCCGAAACCGCGATGGACTTGGAAGACGCGCTGCGCGTGCGTTCCGGCATCCCGGCCACGGTGTTCCATGAAGGCATGAACATCCTTGAGCGTGACCGCGCCGCCGCTTACTTCGCCGACGAAGAGTTTGGCGCACAGGTACTGATCTGCTCGGAAATCGGCAGTGAAGGTCGTAACTTCCAGTTCGCTCACCATCTGGTGCTGTTCGATCTGCCGTCGCACCCGGACCTGCTGGAGCAGCGTATCGGTCGTCTCGACCGGATCGGTCAGAAGCACATCATCGAGCTGCACGTGCCGTACCTGGAAACCAGCCCGATGATGTGCTTCTGACCGATCCGGTCGAG
>NZ_JBIUXX010000103.1:0-8207 GCF_044744235.1 Pseudomonas sp. NPDC087346 | reverse complement strand
GCCTGTTCCAGTGGTATCACGAAGCGCTGAACGCGTTCCTCAACACCTGCCCGACCGGCAACGCCTTGCAGCATCAGTTCGGCCCGCGCCTGCTGCCGCTGTTGGAAGAAGCCGACGACGGCGAGTGGCAAGCGCTGATCGACGAGGCGCGCACCGAGCGCGAGCGTCTGGAAAGCGAACTGCACACCGGTCGCGACCGTCTGCTGGAGCTCAACTCCGGCGGCGCTGGCGAAGGTGAGGCACTGGTTGAAGACATCCTTGAGCAAGACGATCAGTTCGCCCTGCCGATCTACATGGAAACCCTGTTCGATGCGTTCGGCATCGACAGCGAAGACCATTCGGAAAACGCCCTGATTCTCAAGCCGAGCGAGAAGATGCTCGACGCCAGTTTCCCGCTGGGCGACGACGAGGGTGTGACCATCACCTACGATCGCAACCAGGCGCTGTCGCGTGAAGACATGCAGTTCATCACCTGGGAACACCCGATGGTGCAGGGCGGCATGGATCTGGTGCTGTCCGGCTCGATGGGCAACACCGCCGTCGCGCTGATCAAGAACAAGGCGCTGAAACCTGGCACCGTGTTGCTTGAACTGCTCTACGTCAGCGAAGTGGTTGCTCCGCGTGCGCTGCAACTGGGGCGTTATCTGCCGCCGGCGGCGCTGCGCTGCCTGCTTGACACCAATGGCAACGACCTGTCTTCCCGAGTGTCGTTCGAAACACTGAATGACCAACTGGAAAGCGTGCCGCGTGCCAGCGCCAACAAGTTCATCCAGGCCCAGCGCGATCAGCTGACGCCACGGATCAACGCCGGTGAAGAAAAGATCAGCCCGCGTCACGCCGAACGCGTGGCCGAGGCCCGTCGCCGTCTGGCGGCCGACACCGACGAAGAACTGGCACGCCTGACCGCGCTGCAAGCGGTCAACCCGACCGTGCGTGACAGCGAACTGGTTGCCTTGCGTGAACAACGCGAGAAAGGCCTGGCGATGCTGGACAAAGCCGCGCTGCGACTGGAAGCGATTCGGGTTTTGGTCGCGGGTTAATTTTCCCGCTCCGCAGCTGAAAACAAGAAGGCCCGCAGCGATGCGGGCCTTTTTGTTTGCCTGTTATTTAGCCAGTGAGAGGGCTCGCCTCATCGCTAGCAGGCTAGCTCCCACACTGGATCTCCAGTTTGAGCACAACCACTGTGGGAACTGGCTGCCACACTGGATCTCCAGTGTGAGCACAATCACTGTGGGAACTGGCTGCCACACTGGATCTCTAGTGTGAGCACAATCACTGTGGGAACTGGCTGCCACACTGGATCTCCAGTGTGAACACAATCACTGTGGGAACTGGCTGCCACACTGGATCTCTAGTGTGAGCACAATCACTGTGGGAACTGGCTGCCACACTGGATCTCCAGTGTGAGCACAATCACTGTGGGAACTGGCTGCCACACTGGATCTCCAGTGTGAACACAATCACTGTGGGAACTGGCTGCCACACTGGATCTCCAGTGTGAGCACAATCACTGTGGGAACTGGCTGCCACACTGGATCTCCAGTGTGAATACAATCACTGTGGGAACTGGCTGCCACACTGGATCTCCAGTGTGAACACAATCACTGTGGGAGCTAGCCTGCTAGCGATAGCAATCATGCAGTCGCCACCGCAACATCAGGCTCAATTACAGCAACCAACCCCTCCTTCATCCGCTTCGCATCCCGCACAAAACACCGCGCAGCCAAAAACAGAAACACCATGGTAAAGAACAGCGCCACCGGGATCAGGTACATCGCATCATGCAGCCCCACTGCTTTATAAGCCTCGGTCATCTGCTCCGCGCCCTCGGCCAGCATCGCCGTATGCGCAAAATGGTCCGACAACGCACCCACCACCACCGGTCCCAGACCGCCACCGAGCAAATACAACCCGGCAAAAAACAGCGCCATCGCCGTGGCCCGCAGGCGCGGTTCGACCACGTCCTGAATCGCCGTGTACACGCAGGTATAGAAGTTATAGGCAAACAGCCAGCCGACACTGAATATCGCAACGAACACACCGATCTCAATTCGCCCGGCGTGCAACGCCCACGCCGTGCACAGCGTCGAGATGATCAAACTGAACGCCGCGAACAACAGTCGTCCGTTGGCCACACGCTGGTGGATTTTGTCAGCGATATAGCCGCCAAGCGTCAAACCAACCAGCCCGGTAACACCCACGATGACCCCGGTCGCCACCGCTGCTTCCTGCAACGGCATCAGGAAATAACGCTGCAGCATCGGTACCAGAAACGAGTTGCAGGCATAAGTAGCGAAGTTGAAGCACAGCCCCGCCATCACCAGCCACAAAAAGGTCGGCACAGCCAAAATCCGCCGGATCGGCTTGTCGACTTTCTCTTGCGAGACCTGCACGGTTTCCGCCGCGCCGCGTTTCGGCTCTTTGATGAAGAACATGAAGATCGCCAGGATCAACCCCGGCACCGCCGCGATAAAGAACGGCGCGCGCCAGCTATCAAAGGCTTTGACCATCGCGCCGATGGTGAAGAACGCCAGCAGCAATCCCAGCGGCAGACCGAGCATGAAAATGCCCATCGCCCGCGCCCGACGATGCGCCGGAAACAGATCACCGATCAGCGAATTGGCGGCCGGTGCGTAACTCGCCTCGCCGATGCCGATGCCCATGCGCACGATCAGGAAACTCCAGAAACTGCCCACCAGGCCGTTGACCGCGGTCAGCGCGCTCCACGTCGCCAGGCCCCAACCCATCAGTTTGCTGCGTGAGCCGGTGTCGGCCATGCGCCCCAGCGGCAGGCCGGCAATCGCATAGACGAGAGTGAACGCGGTGCCGACGATCCCCAGTTGAAAGTCGCTGAGGTGCCATTCCATACGGATCGGTTCGATGATGATCGCCGGAATGGTGCGGTCGAAGAAGTTGAACAGGTTGGCGAGGAACAGCAGGAACAGAATGCGCCAGGCATTCGCCGCTTGGGTCGAGTTCTGCATGGGTCCGTCTCTTTATTGTTATAGGGCTTCACTGCCGACGCATCCGAGCCCGGAACCTGCAATCTAGTCAGGCGTATCCGGCCTGTCTTCGATCATTCGTCAGCCTGATATCGGGCCATGGCACTGTAACGAAACGTAAGCCCTTGATATGCCTGACATCCCCCGAAAACCGGGGCGTTCGCGGTAAAACCTTGCCACAAAAAAATACTTTCCCGCCCCCCTTCCCAAGTCCGTGGCGAAGCCTAGAATAGCCGCCGAATCCGTCCGGATTCGAGCCGATCAATCCTTTGATACCCTCCCCCATGTCCCACGTCAGTCCGTGTCTGAATTGCGGTGCCTGCTGCTCCCATTTTCGCGTGTCTTTTTTCTGGGGTGAATGCGCTTCCTCCGGCGGCACGGTGCCCGACGACCTGGTCACCCAGATCACTCCCAGCCGGGTGGCAATGATCGGTACCGACCGCAAACCGGTGCGTTGCACCGCGCTGGTCGGTGAAGTCGGCAGTACCGTGCAATGCTCGATTTACGAAAAGCGCTCCAGCACCTGCCGCGAGTTCGAGGCATCGTGGGAAAACGGCGAGCACAACGCCGATTGCGATACCGCCCGCGCCGCGTTCGGTCTGCTGCCGCTGGAACAATATTGGGCCGACATGCCTTATGAACAGATCGCCTGAGCCTTAGCGCCAAACGCTATGAAGCTAATGTCAAAATCATTAGCGCCAATGTGCCACTACCGCTTGCGCCTTCCATACGGCCTCTATACTGCAGTCATTCACTTGCGTTGCTGACGCAGGAAGGACGACTTCAGAGACGGGGCATGCTATGGAGTGGCTTGGTTTGCAGTTTGTTACCGAGCTGCCGGAGAGCGGGCAGGTCATTCTCGATTGCACCCACAATCCGGTATTGGTGCTGGTGGCCTATCTGGTCGCCTGCGCCGCGAGTTTTGCCACCCTCGATATGGCGGAACGGGTCGGCCACGCCGAAGATCCCGGTTCGCAACGCCTCTGGCGCTGGATCGGCGCGACCTGTCTGGCCGGCGGCATCTGGGCCATGCACTTCATCGGCATGCTGGCGTTCCAGGCGCCCATTGAAATCCACTACGACCTGGGCATCACCCTGTTTTCCCTGCTGATCGCCCTGCTCGCTTCGTGGCTGGCCATGCACACCCTCAGCGAGCCGCATCCGACGCTGCTGAAATACCTGAAAACCGCCATCGTCATCGGTTTCGGCATCGCCGGCATGCACTACGTCGGCATGGCCGCAATGCACTCGGTCGCCACGGCTTATTACCAGCCAATGCTGTTCAGCCTGTCGATTGCGATTGCCATCGGCGCCAGTTTCGCCGCGCTGTGGGTCGCCGGGTATCTGCGCGAAGGCAGCGGCATGCTGCATCAGTTGCTCAAATACACCGCTGCGCTAATTCTCGGCGCGGGCATCTTCAGTATGCATTTCACCGGGATGGCCGCGCTGCAACTGGTACTGCCCGAAGGCACCGCCCTGACGATGCCGCGAGAAACCAATCATCTGCAACTGGGCCTGACCGTGGCGCTGATCATCCTGCTGATCCTCGGCAGTGCCGTCAGCGCAGCGCTGGCCGACAAGAAATTGCAGAAGAAGGATCACGATCTGCGTCGGGTCAACGCCCTGCTCAGCCAGCTCGATCAGGCGCGCATGTCGCTGCAACAGGTAGCGAATTACGATGCGCTGACCAACCTGATCAACCGTCGTGGTTTCAATCAGATCTTCGCCGAAAAGCTCAGCCAGAAGGCCAGCGAGGGCGGGATGCTCGCCGTGATGTTTCTCGACATCGACCACTTCAAACGCATCAACGACAGCCTCGGCCACGACGCCGGGGACGCACTGCTCAAGGTCATCGCCGATCACATCAAGGGCTCGGTGCGCAGCCATGAAGACGTGGTCGCACGCTTTGGCGGCGACGAGTTCTGCATTCTGATCAACCTGCACGACCGTGAAGAAGCGCGCACCATGGCCCAGCGCATCATGCTCAAGATGAAGGAGCCGATCGAGCTGGCCGGGCGGCGCATGGTCATGACCACCAGTATCGGCATCAGCCTGTACCCGGACGATGGCAACACCTGCGAAGAACTGCTCAAGCACGCTGATCTGGCGCTGTATCAGTCCAAGGGCAATGGCCGCAACGGTCTGCACTTCTTCAGTTCGAACCTCAAAACCCGCGCCAGCATGGAGCTGCAACTGGAAGAGGAGTTGCGTCATGCCCTGCGTTCGGAAAGCGGCCTGACCCTCTATTACCAGCCGATCTACGAGCTGAAAACCGGCCGTGTGACCAAGCTCGAAGCGCTGATTCGCTGGCAGCATCCGCTGCATGGCCTGTTGGCGCCGGATCGATTTATCGCGATTGCCGAAACCAATGGCTTGATTGCCGAGCTGGACAACTGGGTGTTGCGCAAGGCGTGCAAGGATCTCGGCGAGTTGTCGCGCCACGGCTGCGAGGATCTGAAAATCGCCTGGAACTGCTCACCGCTGAACCTTGCCCGCGAAGAGCTGGCCGATGAAATCGAAAGCGCGCTGCGCTCGGCCGGTGTCGCGCCCGAGCGGCTGGAATTGGAGGTCACCGAAAACGCGCTGATGGGCAACATCGCCAATACCCTGGTGCTGTTGCGGCAGATCCGCGCCCTCGGCGTGTCGTTGTCGATTGACGATTTCGGCACCGGTTACTCGTCGCTGGCGTACCTCAAGCGTCTGCCGCTGAACACGCTGAAGATCGACCGTTCGTTCATTCTCGACATCCCCAAAGCCACCGCTGACATGGAGATTGTCCAGGCCATCATCGTCATGGCCCACACCCTGCATTTGCAGGTGGTGACCGAAGGCGTCGAAAGCCTGGAGCAGTACGAATTCCTTGAGCGTTCGGGCTGCGACTTCATTCAGGGTTACCTGCTGAGCCGTCCGGTGCCGCTGGACGAGTTACGCCCGGTGCTCGAAGAAATCAATCAGCGCAAGAACTCCCACGCGGTCAATCCGCTGAGTCTGGCCCGCGATACATTTGCACCAGTGTTGCAGGGTCCTTCTGCAAAAAGCCCTGCGCCCCATGCAGGCGCATCAGTTGTGCGGCCAATCCGCTGATCGGCGTCGCCGAACCCTGCTCGCGGGAAAACTTCACCGCCGTGTCCAGATCCTTGAGCAACGTGCGCACGTGCCACTTCACCGGTTCGAAACGGCTCTCGGCCATTTGCGGGGCGAGAATCTGCAACGGTTTTGAATCGGCAAACCCACCGGCCAGCGCTTCGGCGATCAGGCTGGCATCGACCCCGGCCTGTTCGGCCAGCGCTACTACTTCGGCAATCACCAAGGCGTTGCAGGCGACGATCATCTGATTACAGGCCTTGGTCACCTGCCCGGCGCCGACAGCGCCCATATGCGTGACACGCTGACCCAAATTGAGCAGCACCGCATGTACTCGCTGCAGATCAGCCGCATCACCACCGACCATGATCGCCAGGCTGCCCGCCTCGGCCCCGACCACGCCGCCGGACACCGGCGAATCGAGCCAACCCATGCCGGTTTTGTTTTTTAGTTCGGCGGCCATCTCACGGGTGGCAGTCGGTTCGAGACTGGAAAAATCCACCAGCAACTGGCCGCTTTTCGCCCCTTCGGCGACACCCGCTGCACCAAACACCACTTCACGCACCACCGCCGTATCGGCCAGACACAGCATCACCACGTCCGCGTGCTCGCACAGTTCAGCCGGCGTCGCCACTTGCCGGGCACCGGCCTCGACCAGTGGTGCGCACTTGGCCGGGTTGCGGTTCCACACGGTCAGCGGATAGCCCGCCGCGAGCAGGCGTCGGCACATTGGCAGGCCCATCAGACCGATTCCGGCGAACCCCAACGAAGGTAGCGTTGACATCATTTAGCCTCTTTTTGATTAAAGATCGCCGAATAATGGCCGATTCATCAACGATCAGGAAAGGATTCCCCCGCGCGATGTTCAGGCCAAGCCCCTGACGCCCGGGCCAAATACGCGCAGTAAAAGACGCGAGATCCTCTTTCCGTGAGGCTCGATGACAACGGTCGCCGAGCCAACCCTGTCCAGGTATATGGCGCAAAATGACTTCTAAAAACAATCCGGCCACTGCGGTATCCGATCTGACCCTGAGCCCTGCCGCGAACAACCCGGCACCCTTGAAGCCATCGCTCCCCTCGCGCCCGCTGTCGACCCAGCAATACCTGTACTTCACCGAAACCAATACCGACCGCATCCTCGACAACCTCGACGGCCTGCGTGACCTGGTGTTCCCGCGTCCACCGCATCTGGACGGCGACAACGAGCAGCACAGCGATCAGGAATTCCCCTCGGTGTGCCTGATCGGCCTCGGCCGCTGCGGCTCGAACATCGCCCTCGACGTCGCGGAGCTGGTGTACAACGCTCGCAAGTTTTACCTCAACGAATTCAACAACGAAGATCGCCTGTCGCCGGACAAGCGCTACGCCGAAAAAGGCTACAGCCCGGCACAGTGGATCAAGAACAACCTGCGGATCGGCAACAACAAGGCGAGCAAACCGGTGTTTCTGGTTGAGCCGCTGGTGATGCTCGGCGACCTCGACAAGGACATCGCCGGCCGTATCCGTTTCTCGCGCAAAGGCGAGAAAAGCGGCTTCCTGCGCGACTACAGCAAAATGAAAATCATGGACTTGTCCGAAGTCCACGCCGGTGGCGCCGGTAATGCGCCGATCCTCGGCCAGTATCTGGCGAAGATCATCCTCAACAAGGACACCCAGCGTTTCTCCAGCCCTGACTGGAAAATGATCCACTCGTACCTGATCGACAGCTGCGGCATCAAGGCCAACCAGTCGCGCCTGTACTTCTCGATCTTCAGTGCCGGCGGCGGTACCGGTTCAGGCATGGCGTCGGAATTCGGCCTGGCCCAGCAGCACTCGTACATGAACAAGACGTTCGACACCAAACCGATGGACGAGCATGACGGCAAGAGCGGTCATTCGTTCGTGTTCGAGCCGATCTTCACCAGCGGCATCTGCGTGCTGCCGAACATCTCCGACCACCGCAGCGAAATGTCCGAGGCGCTGCACATCAACGCCGGACGCCTGCTGTGCAAATACCTGTCGGAAGAATGGGATTTCTCTTACAACTTCGACAACGAAGACAGCAGCGAAGCCAGCGTCATGGTCCGTATACGCCCATGGAACGCGATGATGCTGATCTCCAAAGACATCATGCGTTACGCC
>NZ_JBIUXX010000102.1:0-11908 GCF_044744235.1 Pseudomonas sp. NPDC087346 | reverse complement strand
CCGTTCCAGCACGCCAGCCCGAAAGTCCTCTAGTCGATGAAACGCCCTGCGTTCGAAGACAAGACCCTGGCGCGCATCAAGAACTGGCGCGAAATCTGCCCGGATCTGATCATCCGTTCGACCTTCATCGTCGGCTTCCCGGGCGAAACCGAAGAAGACTTCCAGTACCTGCTGAACTGGCTGACCGAAGCCCAGCTCGACCGCGTCGGCTGCTTCCAGTACTCGCCGGTTGAAGGCGCACCGGCCAATGATCTGGATCTGGACATCGTTCCGGACGACGTCAAGCAGGACCGTTGGGACCGCTTCATGGCGCACCAGCAGGAAATCAGCTCGGCCCGTCTGCAAATGCGCATCGGCCGTGAAATCGAAGTACTGGTGGACGAGGTCGACGAGCAAGGCGCCGTTGGCCGCTGCTTCTTCGATGCCCCGGAAATCGACGGCAACGTATTCATCGACAACGGCAGCAACCTCAAGCCGGGCGACAAGGTCTGGTGCAAAGTGACTGACGCCGACGAATACGACCTGTGGGCTGAACAGATCTGATGTTCGCCCTACTGTAGGAGCTGCGGCACGCTACGATCTTTTGATTGTAAAAAACAAGATCAAAAGATCGCAGCGTGCCGCAGCTCCTACGGGGATTGTGCTGAATTGAAAAGCTCCGATCTTTTTACGAGATGCGGGGCTTTTTTACGTCTATCGTTTGCTTCTGCGCTTATTCATTTCAAAGAGGCCAACGGGCATGCGCCACCATTCGGTCATCCACACGCCGAAACTCAGTGACTACAAAGAACTGACTGAGGTCTGGGAGGCCTCTGTGCGCGCAACCCATGACTTTCTGCCGGACAGCTACATCGAGCTGCTGAAGGATCTGGTGCTGAAACGCTACCTCGACGCAGTGATGCTGATCTGCACCAAAGATGCGAATCAGCGCATCACCGGATTCGCGGGCGTGGCGGCAGGCAAGATCGAAATGCTCTTCATCGACCCGGATTATCGTGGCCAAGGCCTGGGCAAGAAGCTGTTGCGCTATGCCATGGAACACCTGAACGCAGATGAGCTGGACGTCAACGAGCAGAACCCGCAGGCGCTGGGGTTTTACTTCAAGCAAGGTTTCGAGGTCGTCGGCCGCTCGGAAGTCGATGGCATGGGCCAGCCGTATCCGTTGCTGCACATGCGATTGCGCCAGAATCAACAACGCTCCAACCATGGCTGACACAACATAGAACAACTGTGGGAGCTGGCCTGCCAGCGATGGCATCAGCTCGGTACATCAGAAAAGACCACGGTGCCTGCATCGCTGGCAGGCCAGCTCCCACAGGAAAACTGAACGCCCTGAAATGGAACCGGGCTTAACCGGCGCCAGGCAGGTACAATGCCCACCCCTTTTTTGTTACGGCCCTGTCATGACTGACCCGATTCGCCTCTCCAAACGCCTCATCGAACTGGTCGGTTGCTCCCGCCGGGAGGCCGAGCTGTTCATCGAGGGCGGCTGGGTCACCGTGGACGGCGAAGTCATCGACGAGCCGCAGTTCAAGGTCGGCGACCAGAAGGTCGAGCTGGACAAGGACGCCACGGCCAGCGCGCCGGAGCCGGTGACCATCCTGCTCAACGTGCCGGCCGGCATGAGCGCGGACAGCGCAATGGAAACACTGAGCGCCGAAACCCTCAGCGAAGAACACCGCTTCAGCAAGCGTGCGCTGCGTGGCCACTTCCTGCGCCTGACCGCCAGCACCGACCTGCAACCCAAGGCCAGTGGCCTGCTGGTGTTCACCCAGGACTGGAAGATCCTGCGCAAGCTCACTGCCGATGCGGCCAAGATCGAGCAGGAATACATTGTCGAAGTCGAAGGTGACATGGTCGCCCACGGCCTCAACCGCCTGCAGCATGGCCTCAGCTACAAGGGCAAGGAGCTGCCGCCGGTCAAGGTCAGCTGGCAGAACGAAAACCGTCTGCGCTTCGCCATGAAAAACCCGCAACCGGGGATCATCGCCCAGTTCTGCGAAGCCGTAGGCCTGAAAGTCATCGGCATCCGTCGCATCCGCATCGGCGGCGTGTCGATCGGCAAAGTGCCGCTGGGCCAATGGCGCTACCTGTCCGGCAAAGAGAAGTTCTAAGGCTTCTCACGCCGCCACACATTCCGGCGCCGCGCTTTTGCTGTGGCGCCCACAGCTGAATATCAGGATTGCACACATGATTCATAACGACGTACTGCGCAGCGTGCGCTACATGCTCGACATCAGCGACAAGAAAGTCATCGAGATCATCAAGCTCGGCGGCATGGACGTGACGCTTGCCGATCTGCTGACCTACCTCGACAAGAAAGAAGAGGACGAAGAAGGCTTCGTGCGCTGCCCGGACGAAGTCATGGCGCATTTCCTCGACGGTCTGGTGATCTTCAAGCGTGGCAAGGACGAAAGCCGTCCGCCACAGCCGATCGAACTGCCGGTGACCAACAACATCATTCTGAAGAAGCTGCGCGTGGCCTTCGAGCTGAAAGAAGACGACATGCACGCGATCCTCAAGGCTTCCGAGTTCCCGGTCTCCAAGCCTGAGCTGAGCGCACTGTTCCGCAAGGTCGGCCACAACAACTATCGCCCGTGCGGCGACCAGTTGCTGCGCAACTTCCTCAAGGGCCTGACCCTGCGCGTTCGTCCGCAATAAATTCTGCGCTCTCTGTAAGAGCTACGGCACGCTGCGATCTTTTGCTTTTTGTTTTAGAAGCAAGATCAAAAGATTGCAGCGGGCCGCAGTTCCTACAGGTCGAGTTGGCTCGTATGTCGTTTCATTCCTCGCAAAAATAGTGGCTCCGCTTTTTGCGGCTGACGGCTAGGGTGTACTGAACCCCAGCTCTCAGGATTCGCCATGCACCCGTACTTTTCCCTGCAAGGCCGCACCGCTCTGGTGACCGGCGGCACCCGTGGTATCGGCAAAATGATCGCCAAAGCCTTCGTCGAGGCCGGCGCCAGCGTGTATGTGTGCTCGCGAGATGCCGAAGCCTGTCATCAGACTGCCGAAGAACTCAGCGCCTTGGGCATCTGCCACGGTGTCGCGGCGAATCTGGCGACCGAGGAAGGCGTGCAGCAATTGGCTGCACGACTCGCTGAACAGATCACCCACATGGACATTCTGGTGAACAACGCCGGTACCACGTGGGGTGCACCGCTGGAGAGTTATCCGGTGAAGGGTTGGGAAAAGGTCATGCAGTTGAACGTGACATCAGTGTTCAGTTGCATCCAGCAATTCCTGCCGCTGCTGCGCAAGGGTGGCTCGGCGGCGAATCCGGCGCGGATCATCAACATTGGTTCGGTGGCGGCCATCTCATCTTTCGGCGAACAGGCTTATGCCTATGGGCCGAGTAAGGCGGCGCTGCATCAGCTGTCGCGGATTCTGGCGCGGGAGCTGGTGAGTCAGCACATCAACGTCAATGTCATCGCGCCGGGGCGTTTTCCAAGCAAGATGACCCAGCATATTGGTAGCGATGAGCAGGCGCTGGCCGAGGACACGGCGCTGATCCCGATGAAACGCTGGGGGCGCGAGGAAGAAATGGCGGCGCTGGCGATCAGTCTGGCGAGTACCGCCGGGGCTTACATGACGGGAAATATCATCCCTCTTGATGGAGGGTTCAGTCTCTGAGATTGGTGGTGGGGCTATCGCTGGCAAGCCAGCTCCCACAGGGATTTTCAGTGAACTCAGGTTTGGCGCACGACACAAATCCTGTGGGAGCGTGGCTTGCCCGCGATGGCGTCAGCCCGTTCACCACCAGAGTCGAGGATGAACGGGTTATCATGCCCGCCCTGATTCCCGCCTCGACCCCAGACCATGACCTACAGCGTTTCCCCCATCGGCTTCGTTCGCTCCTGCTTCAAGGAGAAGTTCGCCATCCCCCGCCAGCCGCAACTGGCCCCGGCCGCCCGTGGCGTGCTGGAACTGGTGGCGCCGTTTGACCAGGGTGATGCCGTGCAGGGCCTGGAGCAGGTCAGTCACGTCTGGCTGCTGTTTCTGTTCCATCAGGCGCTGGAAGAAAAGCCGCGCCTGAAGGTGCGCCCTCCCCGACTGGGCGGCAACAAGTCCATGGGCGTCTTCGCCACTCGCGCCACCCATCGCCCGAATGGCATTGGCCAGTCGGTGGTGAAACTGGACAAGGTCGAGGCGGGTCGGCTGTTCATTTCCGGGATCGACCTGTTGGACGGCACTCCGGTGCTCGACATCAAACCCTACGTGCCTTACGCCGACATCATCGGTAATGCCTCCAACGCCATCGCCAGCGCCGCACCGCAGTTGATCGACGTGCAATGGACAGATAACGCGTTGCAACAGGCACACCTGCATGCCCAGCGACTCGGCGAACCACTGGTGCAACTGATCGAACAATGCCTCGCCCAAGACCCACGCCCGGCGTATCAGACGCCAGCGCCCGAACGCGAGTACGGCGCACAGTTCTGGGATCTGGACGTGCGCTGGCATTACCCGACGCCTGAGCAGATCCGCGTCCTCGAAGTGATCCCGGTCACGCCTTAACCGCCAGGCACAAAAAAGCCCGCGTTGCCTGTGAAGGCAACGCGGGCTTTTCAGCATTGCGGACGGCTTACTTCTCGACGAATGCACGCTCGATCAGGTAATCGCCCGGCTCGCGCATACGCGGCGAAACTTTCAGGCCGAAGCTGTTCAGCACTTCGCTGGTCTCGTCGAGCATGCTCGGGCTGCCGCACAGCATGGCGCGGTCGTCTTCAGGATTGATCGGTGGCAGACCGATGTCGCTGAACAGCTTGCCGCTGCGCATCAGGTCGGTCAGGCGACCTTCGTTCTCGAACGGCTCACGGGTCACGGTCGGGTAGTAGATCAGCTTGTCACGCAGCGCTTCGCCGAAGAACTCGTTCTGCGGCAGGTGCTCGGTGATGAACTCGCGGTAAGCGACTTCATTGACGTAACGCACGCCGTGGCACAGGATCACTTTTTCGAAACGCTCGTAGGTTTCCGGGTCCTGGATGACGCTCATGAACGGCGCCAGACCGGTACCGGTGCTGAGCAGGTAAAGATGTTTGCCAGGCTTCAAGTCGTCCAGCACCAGCGTGCCGGTAGGCTTCTTGCTGATGATGATCTCGTCGCCTTCCTTCAGATGCTGCAACTGCGAAGTCAGCGGACCATCAGGCACTTTGATGCTGAAGAACTCGAGATGCTCTTCCCAGTTCGGGCTGGCAATCGAGTAAGCGCGCATAAGCGGGCGGCCGTTGGGCTGTTGCAGGCCGATCATCACGAACTGACCGTTCTCGAAGCGCAGGCCCGGATCGCGGGTGCACTTGAAGCTGAACAGAGTGTCGTTCCAGTGGTGAACACTGAGGACACGCTCGTGGTTCATGTTGCTCATGTACGTGGGACTCCTGGAAATTGTTTGCGCATGCTCTGCGCCAAGAGAGATGTGCGCAATTGCATCGCATTCTAATAGCAGTGACAATATCTGTTAACTGGATTATTAAGATAAGGGTTATCGGTTATATCGATATGCGATTTACTCTCCGACAACTGCAAGTCTTCGTCGCCGTCGCCCAGCAGGAAAGTGTGTCCCGTGCTGCGGGCCTGCTCAACCTCTCACAGTCGGCGGCGAGCACCTCAATTACCGAACTGGAGCGCCAGTCCAGCTGCCAGCTGTTCGACCGTGCCGGCAAACGACTGAGCCTTAATGCGCTCGGCAAACAACTGTTGCCGCAAGCGGTAGCGCTGCTTGATCAGTCCAAGGAAATCGAAGACCTGCTCAACGGCAAATCCGGTTTCGGCTCGCTGTCGGTGGGCGCGACCCTGACCATCGGCAATTACCTGGCGACCCTGCTGATCGGCAGCTTCATGCAGCGTCATCCGGAAAGCCAGGTAAAGCTGCACGTACAGAACACTGCCAATATCGTGCAACAAGTTGCCCACTACGAAATTGATCTGGGTCTAATCGAAGGCGATTGCAGCCACCCGGACATCGAAGTGCAGAGCTGGGTCGAAGATGAACTGGTGGTGTTTTGCGCGCCCCAGCATCCATTGGCCAAACGCGGCAGCGCGACCATGCAGGAACTGACTCATGAAGCATGGATTTTGCGCGAACAGGGCTCCGGCACGCGCCTGACTTTCGATCAGGCGATGCGTCACCATCGCAGTGCACTGAACATTCGGCTGGAGCTGGAACACACCGAAGCGATCAAACGTGCGGTGGAATCGGGGCTGGGGATTGGCTGCATCTCGCGTCTGGCGCTGCGCGACGCCTTTCGGCGCGGCAGTCTGGTGCCGGTGGAGACGCCGGATCTGGACCTGGCTCGGCAGTTCTATTTCATCTGGCACAAGCAGAAGTACCAGACTTCAGCGATGCGCGAGTTTCTCGAGCTGTGCCGCGCCTTCACCGCCGGGGTGCAGCGCAGCGACGAGATCGTCCTGCCAAGCATCGCTTAAAGCAGAATCACTGCCCACACCAGAGCGATCATGGTCAACGCCACGAACTGCGCGGCGCTGCCCATGTCCTTGGCATTCTTCGACAGCGGGTGCAGTTCCAGCGAAATACGGTCGATGGCCGCCTCGACTGCCGAGTTCAGCAGCTCGACGATCAATGCCAGCAGGCAAACGGCGATCAGCAACGCCTGCTCTACGCGGCTGACATTAAGGAAGAACGTCAGTGGAATCAGCACCACATTGAGCAGCACCAGTTGGCGAAATGCGGCTTCACCGGTGAAGGCTGCGCGCAGACCGTCCAGCGAGTAACCGGAGGCGTTGAGGATGCGTTTCAGACCGGTCTGGCCTTTGAAAGGTGACATAAATTAAGTAACCGACAAAAAAGAAGTGAGGAAGCTAGATCAACAAAAGTCAAAAAAGCGTGAATTTGCCAGCCCTTAATGGCTCGCAATTGACTCAAGTTGTTGCAGAAGCAATGCAGCCTGAGTCCGGGTGCGCACATTCAGCTTGCGGAATATCGCCGTGACATGGGCCTTGATGGTCGCTTCCGACACACTCAGCTCATAGGCGATCTGCTTGTTCAGCAGCCCTTCGCAGACCATGGTCAGCACGCGGAACTGCTGAGGTGTCAGGCTGGCGAGGCCTTCGCTGGCAGCCTTGGCCTCGTCGGAAACACTCACCGCTTCGAACGCCTGCGGCGGCCAGAACACATCGCCGTCGAGCACTGCACGAACCGCTTTCTGGATAACGCTCAGATCGCTGGACTTGGGAATGAATCCGCTTGCCCCGAACTCACGGGACTTGACCATGATCGCCGCTTCTTCCTGGGCCGAGACCATCACCACTGGAATCTGTGGGTATTGCCCGCGCAACAGCACCAGCCCGGAAAAACCGTAGGCTCCCGGCATGTTCAGGTCCAGCAGGACCAGATCCCAATCGGATTTTTCGGTCAGACGCGCTTCCAGTTCGGCGATGCTCGCCACTTCCACCAGCCGCACATCCGGGCCAAGGCCCAGCGTCACTGCTTGATGCAATGCACTACGAAACAGGGGGTGATCATCGGCAATCAGGATGTCGTATGTGGCCATTTTTCAAATGATCCTGTTTTTTGATGGCAGACCCGATGCATTCGGGGCTGACCAAAGCAACTCAAGATGCCGCTTTTAAAGCGGTATCCACAGGGGCACGTTCAACGCCAATCACTGAGCCAATCACCTCAATACAACGGCGTATCAAACCTTGGCCGTACCCAATCGGCGCCAAGCATGCCCAGCGAAGCCGGGGTGGTCAAGCAGCACGGCCGCTGCTGTATGCAGTATGGGCCACTATTGGGCCAAGACCGGCTGCGGCTTTCGTATAAAGGGTTGCAGCTCGGCGTGGGCCGGCGTCGACTCATTCATGTCCAGCTGTTGTTTGGCCCCCAGATAATGCTGACTGAACACGTCGAAATAAGCGTCGAGTGCCGAGGCGGCATCGGTATCTCCCGCCAGTTCCAGGCACAGCGCCGCCACTTCGGCGGTGCACAGGTGCTCGCTGCGGGTCGAGCGACGCAAGCGATAACGCGACAGTTTGTCGGGCAGCAGGCTGAGGATCGGCAAACGGTCGAAGTACGGGCTCTTGCGGAAAATCTTGCGCGCCTCGGTCCAGGTCGCGTCCAGCAGAATGAACAGCGGACGCTTGCTGCTATCGAGATCGACGCTGTTGGTCACGCGCGACGGTTCGACGTATTCACCGGGAAACACCAGATACGGCTGCCATTGCGGATCATTGAGCAGCGCCAGCATTTGCTCGTCAGGTTCTGTGCGCGACCAGATGAACGCGTGGTTATCTCGCACCACGTCGGCAATCAGCCAGCCGGTGTTACTCGGTTTGAACACTTCCTTGCCGGTCATGATCAGGCACACCCCGGAGCGGGTCTCGACGGTCGGACGCCAGGCGCACAGGCAATGACTGATGATCACCCGGCAATCGCGGCACCGCTCGGAGCGAAAGCCTCGGGCCTGAATCGGCTTGATGCCTTCATCTTCACGCTGGTCGCGCAAACGGGCGACGGCGTTGGGGGCATGATTCAGCATGGGTAACGCCCAAAGACAGGAAAACTCGACACGAACAACACTCGGCGCGGCAATAAAGGCCGGCAGTTTACCAGAGCAACCGGTACAAGCCTGTACCGGCCCGACCGGCTCCCCTATAATTCGCCGCCACTGAACGCACAGTCACGTGGCTGGTCGAACCACCAGTCACTGAACCAGGAGAGTTTCATGCTGCGCCTTATCGTTCCCACCGCTGCCATTCTGCTGGCGTCGTCCTTCAGCGCTCAAGCGGCGTCCTTGAGTGAGCAGAATCTGAACCGAGAGCTGCGCAACGTCGCTGCACAAAGCAGTGCCGGCACGCCACGGGCGATCAGCGAAGACATTCTCGATCAGGGCTACACCGTCGAAGGCACCACGCTGATCAACCACTTGAGCGTGCAATCGAGCCACGCCGACAAGATGCGCGCCGATCCGAAAGCTGTGTATTTCCAGCTGGGCGCCTCGGTCTGCAACAACCCGTCCTATCGCAAGCTGATGGCCAAGGGCGCGATCATGCGTTACGACTTCAGCGAAGTGAAAACCAACAAAGCGATCGGCTCTGCCAGCTATCAGGAATCGGATTGCCCGAAAGCCGCCCCGGCGAAGAAGAAGTAATCATCTGGAATTGGCGCGCCGCTGTTCATCCTCGGCGCGCAGTTCGGCCAACAAGGCCTGCAGATAGTGCGAACGGCGCTCCCCGCCTGCCAGACGCCGGCAGCACTCCTCTTCGAGACTCACATGATTGGTCTCGGCTGCCGCGATCAACATCCGATACAGCTGCGTATCGATCTCCAGAATCACTCTGGCCATATCCAGCGCCTCCTTGCTACCCGCAATTCCTTGAATAGCGTGCACCTTGCGTACGGTCATTGACGCAAAGTTGTCGTACGGTGCCTTTAAGTTAGTAAATCAGAGCGTTTGCGCGCCGCTGCACGTTCAGACGAGCGGTGAAAACACTTCGCAAAGATGCAATAAGCAGTTGCCAGCCAAGACATCGCGGCGCAATGTCTGAAGCAGTGCCAATCTTCGCAAGAGGCTCGATTCAAAGTATTCCCGTTGATTTTTTCACGGCAGAAAAGGAGCTGTCGGCAGCGCGTCTTTTGCAGTGCGAGATTTTCAGAAGGAGAAAGTTGAATGCCTTACCAACCGAATGACCTCCTCAGCCGTCATTTTCAGGAAAGCGGCCCCGACCTCATCAACAAGGTCGAAGAACAACTCAACCTGGTTTCACCCAACAGCCCGAACATCCCGATTTACCGCGACATGATCCTGACCGTGCTGCGCATGGCCCAGGAAGACCACAACCGCTGGAACGCCAAGATCACCCTGCAAGCCCTTAGAGAACTGGAGCAAGCCTTCCGCGTGCTTGAACAATTCCGGGGTCGGCGCAAGGTCACTGTGTTCGGTTCGGCGCGCACGCCGGTCGAGCATCCGCTGTACGCCATGGCGCGAGAACTCGGCGCCGCGCTCGCACGCTCGGAGATGATGGTCATCACCGGTGCCGGCGGCGGCATCATGGCGGCGGCTCACGAAGGTGCCGGGCGCGAAAACAGCCTCGGTTTCAACATCACCCTGCCCTTCGAACAGCATGCCAACCCGACCGTGGACGGCACCGCTAATCTGCTGCCATTCCACTTCTTCTTTACTCGCAAACTGTTTTTCGTCAAAGAAGCCGATGCCTTGGTGCTGTGCCCGGGCGGGTTCGGCACGCTGGACGAAGCGCTGGAAGTGCTGACGCTGATCCAGACCGGCAAAAGTCCGTTGGTGCCCGTGGTGTTGCTGGACTCGCCGGGTGGCACATTCTGGCAAGGCGCGATGGATTTCATCCGCCAGCAACTGGCGGACAACCACTACATTCTGCCGACCGACATGCAACTGATGCGCCTGGTGTATAGCGTCGAAGAGGCGGTAGAGCAGATCAATCAGTTCTACAGCAACTTCCACTCCAGTCGCTGGCTCAAAAAACAGTTCGTCATTCGGATGAATCACAAGCTCAACGACCAGGCCTTGGAGCATATGCAGGAGGCCTTCGCCGATTTGTGCCTGAGCGATCATTTCCATCAACACGCCTACAGCGGTGAGGAACACGACGACGCACAGTTCAGTCATCTGGCGCGACTGGCCTTCGCATTCAACGCCCGCAATCACGGGCGCTTGCGCGAACTGGTGGATTACATAAACCTGCCGGAAAACTGGGTTGATGCCAAACCGCAAACCGCGCAACGCAGCCGGGAACCGTCAAAGGTAATTTGAAGGCAAAAAAAAACGGCCCACTACCGAAATAGTGGGCCGTTTTTTATTGAATCGACTTAATCGTCCATCCCTCTACCGCTGAACAAGCGGTTGATCATTTCCATCGAAAACCCCCGATAGGCCAGGAAACGACCTTGTTTGGCGCGCTCCCTTGCATCAATGGGCAAATGTCCGGAAAACTTGCGTCGCCACGTGTCCTCAAGCTGTGCCTGCCAACTGATACCGCTCTCGCGCAGGGCGAGTTCGATGTCAGGACGTTGCAAACCGCGCTGGCTCAGCTCTTCACGAATCCGCAAAGGACCGTAGCCGGAACGGGCACGATAGGAGACAAAGCTTTCAAGGTAACGGGCTTCGGAAAGCAGCCCCTCTTCCGTCAATCGGTCGAGGGCTGTGTCGATCATCTCTGCCTCGGCGCCGCGCTGACGCAGTTTGCGCGTCAGCTCGACTCGACCATGCTCGCGTCGTGCGAGCAGGTCCATGGCAGTTCGTCGCACCGCGACGAGAGTATCGAGTACGACGGTTTTCATCGCTGCAATCAGATGTCAGCGTCGGCCAGGTCGTCGGCAGTCTCTTTGACTGGCGAAGCCTTGGTGTCAGCCGCTGGAGTCAGCAGCTTGTCACGCAGTTGCTTCTCGAGCTTGGCGGCAATTTCCGGGTTATCCGCCAGGAACTTGGCCGAGTTGGCCTTGCCCTGACCGATCTTGGTGCCTTCATAGGCATACCATGCGCCGGACTTCTCGACGAAACCGTGCAGCACACCCAAGTCGATCATCTCGCCATTGAGGTAGATGCCTTTGCCGTAAAGAATCTGGAACTCGGCCTGACGGAACGGCGAAGCAACCTTGTTCTTCACAACCTTGACGCGGGTTTCGCTGCCAACCACTTCGTCGCCTTCCTTCACCGCGCCGGTACGGCGGATGTCGAGACGAACCGAAGCGTAGAACTTCAGCGCGTTACCACCGGTGGTGGTTTCCGGGCTACCGAACATCACGCCGATCTTCATGCGGATCTGGTTAATGAAGATTACCAGGCAGTTGGCGTTCTTGATGTTACCGGTGATTTTACCCAAAACCAAACAAAAAAAACAAAAAAACAAAACCAAAAAAAAAAAACAAAAAACACAAACAAAAAAAAAAAAAAAAAACAAAAAAAAAAAACAA
>NZ_JBIUXX010000101.1:0-12158 GCF_044744235.1 Pseudomonas sp. NPDC087346 | reverse complement strand
GAATCGCTGGCCATGGATGAAGGCGAGATCTTCAACATGTACCACGAGATCCCGTCGGTCGCGAAAAAAGCCACCTGGGGCCTGAAATACACCCGTTCGATCTCCGATCCGAAGTTCGAAACCGGCACCGTCGAAACCGACAAAGAACTGCTGCGCAACCTGATCGCCTACTACTGCGTTCTGGAAGGCATCTTCTTCTACTGCGGCTTCACCCAGATCCTCTCCATGGGCCGTCGCAACAAAATGACCGGCGTCGCCGAGCAGTTCCAATACATCCTGCGCGACGAATCCATGCACCTGAACTTCGGCATCGACGTGATCAACCAGATCAAAATCGAAAACCCACATTTGTGGGACGCCGAAATGAAGGAAGAAGCGACCCAGATGATTCTGCAGGGTACGCAGCTGGAGATTGAATACGCACGGGATACCATGCCTCGTGGCGTGTTGGGTATGAACGCGGCGATGATGGAGGACTATCTGAAGTTCATCGCTAACCGTCGTTTGAGCCAGATTGGTTTGAAAGAAGAGTATCCAGGGACGACTAACCCGTTCCCTTGGATGAGCGAGATTATGGACTTGAAGAAAGAGAAGAATTTCTTTGAGACTCGCGTGATCGAATACCAAACTGGTGGTGCGCTTAGCTGGGACTAATAGTCTCGCCGCTCAAAACCCCAGATCCGTGAATTTTTTTCACTAAATTTGAAACGGATACACCAAAAAGGGCTGCCATTGGGCAGCCCTTTTTTATTTTCTAAAAAGCGGTGCTCATTGGATTTTGGCGAGGAGCCAGATGAATTTTCAGCCTTCAGGTGACGACTTTTATAATCGAGCCCAATTTATCCGACGTGCCCATGAGCTACGGCAGTAAACGCCGGGCGCTGGTCGTCGTGATTTTTATTGGGGGTCGATTTGAACCTGACCGATAAACTGTCATTCGAAACGCTGGAGTCCTGGCTCTCGGAATCCGCGAACTTACTGTGCGGTTCCTTTGACTCTTCCGACTTCAAGAACTACATCTTCAGCCTGCTACTTCTGATGCGTATAACCATATATTCGAAGAGCTTATCGCCAAGCTAATGAAAGACGAATCGAAGTAGCCACCAAACCGCAAGCAGATTGCGTTAGGAGCTTCGTAAACTTCTAGGGCAGAGCGGCCCAGCGGCAAGATCAGCGGCGCTGATAGGAGCATAAACAACGATTTGAGCACCCGACCTATCAAGATTCAAATGTCGACGGCGTTTCGCGGAGATGGCACAGTGACACACGCCCAAAAACCGAGATGGTGCAGCTGTAAGCGTCGTCGAGGGTCTGTGCCGCGTTGCATGCTTTGAATCTTCAGCATAAGGATTTGCGTCAATGACCGCGTACACCCCTGCTGTAAATCCCATAAAAGCTTGGCTCAGTGAATTTTTGCTCACCCGCGAGCTATTTAAAGGGCCAAATGGTAAACCGCTGTACAGCTACCAACTGTCCGAACACGAGTACGCCTCCTTACGCGATTTACTCGAAAAGTACCTGCGCCCAGTGTCCAGTCCAGTTCAGGTAATACACCTCGGAGCATGTTTTTGTTTGTTCGTCAGTGAGCAGTACCGTAGAAATTACAACAGCTCATGGTCCTGGTCAGGCGCTGAGAGCGAGCTAGCCATCTCACTTTCACACAGCCAGCATGCAACCTTAACCAGTAAAGGCCTGGAATACTGGAAACGCCCTATTCGGTACCGCGAAAACGGTAGGGATTGGCTAGGGTCTCTTTTCGCAGAAGGCGGTTTACCTTGGCCCCTAGTTCAAAGGGAATCTCATGGCTTTGGCAAAGCCGTCAAGCGTGGCATTAATCTTTTCAGTGCAGGCAGCAGCCACCGAACAACTGCTGATCTAATCGCAGAGCACGAAGATGAATTGCCAATTTCCTTTCGCAATCTAGAAACCAGGCAACTGCTTGCCGGCATTGTTGAACAGTTGATGCATCTGGCTGAGCAATACCCCCTGAAGGATCAGAAAGACCCAGCTGCTTACCTAGATAAAGTCGCTCCTGAGTGGACAGAAGCCTTTCCAATCCCTCTCGATGAAACCAACGCTAGAGGTCTGATTAATGATTGGCTACATGATGCAGGCAAGCAGCGCCTTGATAGAAAAGAGGCCTTAATTCAAGCCAGAGCATTCACCTGTGAGCATTTTCTATTAGGCATCCTGCCGGACTGGAGGATTAGGACAGAGCTGGCCTTGCCAAAGGAACACTCATTTGACATTGATGCCCAGCACCTGGGAAGTACTCGGCTCGATCAAGCCTATTACGAAGGTGAGCACATATTAGCTCGTGGGCCTGCGGTGTATGCCCAACTGAACGAGTCGCGTCTGACGATCCGCTTCTCAAATCCCTCAGTATCAATAGAACGGCGCCGGCTAGGCGAACCTGTCACGCTGCGCTTACTCGACAATGGACGAGTTGTTCAATGCTATCAATTTGACGGCAGCGAGTTGGATTACGAAGAAACACCGTTAGTTTTTGAGCAGCGGGCTGATTGTTGGCAATTAGTCGGAACATCCTCTTGCGGTGTTGCTGGTGAGTCCGCACGTGTTCGAATTCCGACCAAATTTAGTATTTCGTCAGACGGCCCCGCACCATCGCTGCTGACTACTGACAGAGAGAACGGCCAGTGGCTGGATTTACGAGCCGACATATCGCTCCAAAAAGGTCCTGACCTCTATCGAATCGAGCTAAATCAGAATCTAAACGAACACCGTAAGCCCGCTCTGGCCGGTGTTCAGGGGCTCTATAACAGCAACCCAAGTGTTGTGTATTTGGGTTGGCCACGACTGGAGCTGCCCGAAGACTATGAGTTTGGTTTGGGCGATATTCTAGAGTTTGCTAATGGGCAACCCCTGGATAGTCTTCGCCGTAACGGCGCCTTAGGTGTCGTTCGTTACACCTTAAAAAGTCGCACGGGAAAAACGCTGTTAACACGACGCTTTGCCGTCTTACCAAAAGAATTCAGTACCTCGTTGCTTCCCGCAACCACCGAAAAACCTGCGCGATTGCAGGTCCAAGGTGCGCTCCAGCTTGACTTAAAAATCAACAGTTCGCTGCTAATGGCCAAGCGGCTGGAGTCTAATCAGTCCGCAACCACTTTTAGCCTTAGTCACCTAAACGATGCACCTCCTGCTGGTTTTATGCTGGAGATCGACCAGAAAAACAGCACTCAGCCACTACAACTTCGCCTTCCGTATCCGTATCAAGGGGCACGGCTTATTGGACCAGACGACCGGCCTTCACGAGCACATGAGCTTACGTTAGCTGAGCTAATAGGTCATCGCATTGCATTGACCTCGGGACAAGCTCAAGGGCAAAGTTTCTACATGCAATTGGAACTTGTGTGCGAGGCGTTGCCGCATCCAAAACGGCACTATGAGATCAAAGTAGGCTCATCGCCCACGCTGCTAAATTTATTTAGCTACCAAAATGACATGCTGCAAATGCTAGGAGCAGTCGACGAACAAGATGCGTTTATCAGACTCACCCTCGAAACCGAAAAGCGCGCGCTCAGCCTGAATATCAGACGGTACAACGGCCGCTTGCAATGGGAAAATCGAGACACATTCACGATCTGCGAAATAAGTAACGCGACAATTTTGAATGAAACCGAAGCTGAAGCAATGTTGCTTTCCGATCCTAAGCAAGCACCAGTCAGAATTGAGGGACTCAAGAGCCAGGGTGTTGCCACCGGGCGATTTATTATACCCAACACCATGCAACATGATGGCCCATGGCTAATCTATCCTGCCAAAGATAGTAAAACTCAATTTCGCCCTGCGCTGTTCGTGTCGGCACCGTCGATTGCAGAAATTCAAACTGAAGTTTTTTCCCTGCACAGGGCGACACAGGTTTTCCACCCCAAAACCAACGCAAACGCCATCAGTCAACAAATCACCGTCATGGCAAAAGAGTTCGGACACAGTGGCTGGCAATATTTAGCGGACTTAAAGCAACACTATGCACACCTGCCATTGTCCTCATTTGAAAGCTGGAAGGCACTGTCAAAGGAACCAGAGGCGCTGGCATTCGCGGTGCTCCGACTAGAAATGGATGAAGCGTTCTGCGCTCGAATTCGCGATGAGCTGGCGGTGATCTGGGAAGCAATTCCTCTCCCCATCTGGGCCGAAGCGCATGCACGATTTTTACAAGGGCTGATCGCATGTGGCTTGCCGGAGATTCTTATCAAAAACCTTGAAACGAATCGCGCGGCAGTGTTGCGACTTGTGGTTTCCGGCTTTGATTATTTGGGCGACTACCTAAGTACTGGCAATAAAAGCAGTCTGACCAAAATCCCTCCCCAACTGGTGGTACCAGGCTGGAATCAAGCCCTACGCCAACAACACGCTACCGACAGACAGTGGCCTACCGATCTTACTGCGGAGTTGACTAGCTGGTTCCTTCAGAATCCGATACCTGCATTCTTGAGAGAGATTACCCCTGTTGGTTTCACTAAAGCGGTTTCTTACTTACCAATCTTTTTAGCCTATGTGACGGCAGGCAAGGCCACCCTAAATGATCTTCCTGTGCCGATGGCGTACCTAAAATTCGCTATTCGATTGGTTTCTGATTTTGACCGTCAGGGTTGGTTCGCACCTACTCACGCACTGATGGTTTCGTATTTGCTAGCCTCCGAACACGAGGCATAAGGAGTTCCGATGCGTTTTTTTACGGATTTAATTGAGCAAAGCCTTAACCGCACGCGGGAAGCGACCTTAGGCGTCCTAGGAGTTAACGAACCAGGGCTTCGCCGCCATCTGAACGAAAAAATGGTTGATGAATTGGGCGCCGATGGCTGTTTTCTGGCTCCGCCGGTTTTCGAGCATACGTTTGGTTGGAAAGAATCGGAAAAACGTCTTCTCGACTTAGAGGGGTCATTGCTCTCCAAAAGCCTGCTCGATACATTACAAAACGCCCATGCGTATGACTTTCCAAGAGAAGCTCATCCCTATGCGCATCAGCTTCAGGCTTGGCGAACGTTGCTTAACGAGAAACCTCGATCTGCCATCATCACCAGTGGCACCGGCTCGGGAAAAACAGAATGTTTTATGGTGCCTATCCTTGAAGATCTAATCCGGGAGCGTGAGCGAAATCAATCGTCTTTGATTGGGGTGAGAGCGCTATTTCTCTATCCTCTCAACGCCCTAATCAACTCTCAACAGGAGCGTTTAGATGCATGGACCCGTGCATACAGTAAAGATATTCGATTTTGTTTATACAACGGTAAAACTGAAGAACGCGAAGGCGTCATTCGTAAGATTCAAGAACAGAAACCTAATCAAATTTTGTCACGTGAGCTTTTGCGCAAAGAACCCGCGCCAATATTAATGACCAACGCGACAATGCTCGAATACATGCTGGTTCGTCAGGTAGACAATCCTATCCTGGAGATTTCAAAGCAGCAGCAGTCTCTACGCTGGATTGTCCTCGACGAGGCACACACTTACGTTGGTTCTCAAGCAGCAGAAATGTCCCTCCTGCTGCGCCGCGTCGTTCACGCCTTCGGTAAAAATCCTGAAGAGATTCGTTTTGTCGCGACATCGGCCACCATCGCCGGGGGGGAAGCGGAAGAAAAGTTGAAACGGTACCTCGCAGACCTCGCAGGAGTGCGGCTAGAACAAGTCGACGTCATTGGAGGATCTCGTGTTTGGCCCGATATCTTGTTCGACTCGAAAGTCGAAAAGGCCTCGCTGGAGGTAATACAGTCTATCGAGAATGAGCAAGAAATATCACCGTCCCGTTTTGATGCTTTAGGACGCAACTCAATAGCACGCTCGTTAAGGCATGCGATTGTTAACTCGACGAAACCGCTAGATTTAAATGAATTACTGACGATACTGAAATCCGAATTAATGCCTGGCTCGCGGCTGGAGCAGCAACGGGAAGTGTTAGGTTGGCTCGATGTATCAACTGGCACCCGACGCCATAAGGACGAACCACCGTTTCTTAAGCTACGGACCCATCTTTTTCAACGAATGCTTCATGGACTATGGTCCTGCATAGACCCCAATTGCACTGCCAAATCTGCCAGTCTGAGTGAATGGCCATTTGGAAACGTCTACGTTCATCAACGTGCATGCTGCGAATGCAACGGGCCAGTGTACGAATTAGGGTTTTGCGATGACTGTAAAACTCCGCATTTGATTGCAGAGGATCGCAATGGGGTTCTTCACCAATTGAGCCCGTACGCAGGAGATGAGTTTTCTCTGAGCTACGAAAGCGGCGAAGAAGAGACGTCGCCTGAACGTGAGGTACCCGGCCCCACTACTAGTCGTACTTATGCACGACGTTTGGTAATTGCCGGGTTGCAGGTCGCACAAGATCCCTTTTTCAGCGTCAGCCTCGATCTCGACACCCACGGCTTATGCGCTACTAACTCAGCGCGCCCTATCAACATTACTATCGCTGAAGAGAAAGCGGCTTGCTGTAGTCACTGCGACCACGAACTTCCAAACAAAAAAAGCTTTCTGAGAAAAGCGTACCTGGGCGCTCCATTCTATGTTGCGAATGCCGTCCCGACGGTACTGGAGTTTTGCCCAGATGCCGACAAAAAAGACAGCAATGAGCGCTCCCCGGAAGAATTACCCGGCCGGGGTCGCAAGCTAATTACGTTCACCGATAGCCGTCAAGGTACGGCACGTATGGCTGTACGCATGCAACAAGAAGCCGAGCGTTCGCGGTTGCGTGGCTTAGTATTTGAAACGCTTCGGAACGTTCAGGCCAAAGCTGATGCGGGACCTAAAGACGTTCCTACTGGCAACTATGATCTGCTGATGCACCAGGCAGAAGGCTTAGAACAGTCGGGAATGGGTGTAATGGCGGCAGATCTACGTAGACTAGCGGCCGCGCTACGATCCGGCACCGCCCCACAAAGACGAATCGTCAACGTCGATTGGGCAAGCATGGTGTATGAGCTAGCAGCCTCCAAAGATGTTGAACAGTCAATCCTGCGCTACAACCGCTACGCCAACCCTGTCCTTTTTGACGGGAGCCAAGGTGGCGCAACTATGGCTCGCTTACTTTTAGCTCGGGAATTTTCCCGACGCCCAAAAAATCAAAACAGTACGGAGACTCTCGGCCTCGTAAAAGTAACCTACCGAGGTCTCAAAGAAATTATCTCTACACCGCCGATGTGGACGGAAACAAACGCGGTACCGGCGACAGGAGCATTTTCGGCGCCTGAAACTCGCTTAACTCTAGAGGATTGGCACGACTACCTTAAAGTTGCACTTGATTTTTACGTACGCGAAAACACTTTTATAAACATGGATCGCGACATGCAATCCTGGATGGGCAGCAGGTTCACCCCAAAATCGCTGTTCTCTCCAAAAACCGAGATGGAAGAAAGCACAACTGTAAAAAAATGGCCTCAAGTAAAATCTGGAAATCCGCATCGGTTAGTAAAGCTACTGGAACAAGCCACCGGATTGAATCGGACGGTCGCTACAGATGCGGACAAAATCAATGCTTGGCTAGAAGCCGCATGGTCTGCTCTGACACAGGCTCTCATCCTGGAGCCCGCAGACCCAGGGCATCGCCTCAAGCTAGAAACACTGACCTTTTCGCTATTAGAAGAGGGGTGGCTCTGCCCGATAACGCACCGAATTTTTGATTCGACTTTTCGTGGGCTAACCCCCTATTTACCCATAAAGTTGCGTCCGCAAGACTACCGTTGCCAGAAAATTCAACTCGCCTCGCTAGCTAACCTCCAGATAGATGGTAGCGCCGTGGCCAAGCAATTGCAGATTCGTGCGCAGGTCTTACAAGACCCGGTCATCCAACACCTTCGGTCTGAGAATCTCTGGACCGATATCAGCGATCGTACCGTGGAAGGCGGATTTTACTATCGAACCGCAGAACATTCGGCTCAGCAGTCCGCCCAGAGACTCGATGACTATGTTGATCTGTTTAAGAAGGGTGATATCAACGTACTCAACTGCTCCACGACTATGGAGATGGGCGTAGATATTGGGGGCATCTCTGCTGTAGTGATGAACAATCTGCCGCCCCACCCTGCCAACTATTTGCAACGGGCGGGACGCGCTGGACGCCGTAGTGAGGCACGCGCGATAGCCTACACCTTATGTAAAGCGGACCCTCATAACCAGCGTGCGTTTGCACAGCCTAAGTGGCCATTCATTACCGCCATTCCCGCTCCTACCATTACTTTAAGCTCTTCTCGCATTGTTCAGAGGCACGTCAATTCGCTGCTCTTGTCTATTTTCCTAAAGTCAAAAACCAGTAGTGACGGCGACCGAACCAGGCTGACCCTTCAATGGTTTTTTGGCGGGGACGACTCACCCTGCCAGCAATTCAAAAGTTGGCTGACTAGTAGTCAGACAGAATTCGCAGACCCAATCAAACGCCTTGTCAGCGGAACGTGCTTAGATGGCTGCCTGCTCAGCACAATCTCAGCCGAGACTCAGGAAAGCGTACGTATTCTGGAGGACCGGTGGCTTGAAGAATCTCGAAAGCTCAACGCTAAGCTGCAAGTGGCGACAGATTTACCGTACAAGAAAGCGCTAGAGCTGGAGAAAAAACGTCACGACGGTGAGTACTTGCTTCGCGATCTCGCGTCCCGTGCGTTCCTTCCAGGATATGGATTCCCTACTGATGTCGTGACACTCAATACCTACAACATTGAGGACTTCAAGCACCAGCGAACTCATCCTGATAGTCGTGAAGACAGCATTTTCAACAACAAAGAGCTACCGTCTCGCGGTTTAAACATTGCGATACGAGAGTATGCACCTGGGTCACAAGTGGTAATCGATGGGCGAGTCTATCGTTCGGCAGGAATCAGTTTGCAGTGGCATGCATCAGGCCAAGTAAACGAAGCACAAAAATTAGATATCGCTTGGCGATGCTCAAATTGTGGCGCGACAGGCGTAATCGAAAACGCCTACACCAACAGCTCCGAGCTAACGTGCTCACACTGCATGCACGCAATTCAACTAAACGAGCGCCGAACCGTCCTTCGCCCTGGCGGCTTTGTAACCGACTTCTATGAGTCCACAACAAACGACATCACTTCTCAGAAGTTCATCCGAGTCGAACGACCTCGCATCCAACTGACTGGCGAGACGATCTCGCTGCCCGACAAGCGGTGTGGTTTCGTACGATTTGGTCACGACGGCAGTGTGTTCCATCATTCATCCGGTGAACACGAAAAAGGTTACGCCGTGTGCCTAACCTGCGGACGTGCAGATTCAATGCTCGCCTCCGGTGAGATTCCGAAAAATCTGCTCCCAGATCAACTACACCGGCCAGTGGGCGGGATCACAGGTAGTCGTAAAGAGTTCGACTGCCCCGGCACGGCAGTTAAGCCTAACCTATTCTTGGGCTATCAAATTCGCACTGACGTCATGGAGCTTTACTTAAGAAGTCCCCAGACAGGCCTGTGGCTCGGAGATAGTCTGGCAGAGCAAACAATAGCCACGACTCTTGCCGTTGCGCTACGCGACGTAATCGCCGAACTCTTGGGTATTGCCAGCACAGAAATGGGCTTTGGCTTCCGTCTTGATCGCGATATCGAAAGTGGACAAGGGCGAACGGTCATTCAGCTGTTCGATGAAGTCAGCGGAGGAGCCGGGTTTGTCCTGGCTGGCTTAGCGAATACAACCGAGCTATTACGTAAAACGGTAGGGAAGCTGCATTGCCCAGTTAACTGCGAAAACGTCTGCTCGCACTGTCTTGCAGGTCAAGACAGTCGAGTGGAGAGAGAGGAGCTAGATCGTGGACGCGCCATGGAGTGGCTGACTGTGTCGGGCCTAATCGAACATTTAGACTTGCCCAGCGAGTTTGAAACTGTGGTGGGGGCTAGTTATTGCTCGACCGGCCCGATCCGCTATTTGTCCTCAGCGATCAATTCAGCGGATCGCAGTGAAAACGACACCTCTATTTGCTTGGTGATGAGGGGAGATGCAGAGGACTGGGACCTAGATCACCCTTACTTCCATGAAAAAATCCTCACTTGGGCAATCGCTGACAAACTCAAAGTAAAACTGGCAATTCCTTCTGGAGCGTCGCTAAGCAAAGAACAGAAAAACACCCTCTTTGACCTGGTTAGTCTTGGGATCGTGATTGAGGATATGGACAACTCCCTCCCACTGATTAAGCCTTATCTGGTGGCTCAAATTCGTTCGAAGTCGGGCATCAAGAGTCTTTTTAGCAGCGATGCCTCCGCGGCGACTCCAGGAGCCGGATGGATGAGTAGCAACGATGGAATAGTATGGGCTGGAAGCGACTGTGTTTCTGATTGCAGTGGTCAGCCTGTCGACGTCCGGACCTGGCGCCAATTTGAGCAGGGTGCACGGGTCATCGAAATCACCCACGAGCTTGACGGGCCTATCAGCAGCTTGCATAGACGTCTCGCTTCTCTCATTGAGAAGCACGCTCCCGAACTAACTGAGTTGATTGCCACAGACCAAGCAGTGGTGGTCAGCTATTCCGACCGTTATTTGAAATCACCATGGTCGTTAATGTTGTTAAGCGGTTTTCTTGAACTTTTCAAAAATGAAAAACTCGAGTCGCTTCGAATTCAAACGCTAGCCTCCAGTGGTGATCAGTCCAGCAATCAAATTAGTCATGACTGGAGATTCCAACTTGATCAAGAAGCACTTCTTAAGCTTTGGTTGGGTAGCCAGTTCTCCATCTGTATGCGTCCGGGCATCACGCCTTGCGTGATTAAACCGGCTGCCACTTATGCGGAAGCAACTGCTCGATTTCACTCGCCCGCTGCGTCGGCAGGCGCGTGAGAACATCTTTTAGATAGACGTACGGGTCATGACCATTCAGCCGCGCAGACTGGATCATGCTCATGATCGCCGCCGCCCGTTTTCCGCTACGTAGCGACCCGGCGAAGAGCCAGTTCTTGCGCCCAAGAGCCCACGGCCGGATCTGGTTCTCGGCCCAATTATTATCAATGGGTACGGCCCCGTCATCGAGGTAGCGCGACAGCGCTGCCCAGCGTTTGAGGCTGTAATCGAGGGCTCTGCTGATAGCCGAACCTTCGGGCACAAGATCACGCTGGGCGATCATCCAGGCATGCAGCCTGTCCATCACCGGTACGGCTTTTTCTTGCCGTATTCGGAGCCGTAAATCCGGCTCCAGGTCGCGCACTTCGCTCTCGATTTCGTACAACAACTGGATGTAGCGCAGGGCCTGCTCGGCGAGCTGGCTCTTGTTGGTTGCGTGCAATTCAAAGAACTTGCGCCGGGCATGGGCCATGCAGCCGATCTCGGTCACGCCGAGTTCAAAGCTGGCCTTGTAACCGCCAAAATCGTCGCAGACCAACTTACCTTTCCAGCCTTGCAGGAAGTTGCGAGCATGCTCACCGGCGCGGCTGGGGCTGAAATCGTAGACGACAGCGGCTGTTTCACAGAACTGGCTGGTGGCGTACGCCCAAACATAAGATCGGTGAGTTTTTTTCGAGCCTGGAGCAAGCATTTGCACGGGTGTTTCATCCGCGTGCATGACCTGCTGCCTGATCACTACGTCACGCAAGGCATCGACCAGAGGCTGCAACTGCACGCCTGTCATGCCAACCCACTGAGCCAACGTGGAGCGTGGAATCGCCAAGCCAGCACGACCAAAAATCGATTCCTGACGGTAAAGCGGAAGATGGTCAGCGAACTTCGCAATCATGACGTGAGCAAGTAACCCGGCCGTCGGGATGCCCTTGTCGATGACCTGCGCCGGCACCGGCGACTGGATCAGCGTTTCGCAGTCATCGCAAACCCACTTGCCACGAACATGGCGCTCAACGGTAAACACGCCCGGCGTGTAGTCCAGCTTTTCACTGACATCTTCACCGATACGTTTCAGTGCGCAGCCGCATGGGCAGTGAGTGTTGTCCGGTTCGTGATGGATCAACGTGCGTGGGAATTCTGCCGGTAATGCCGTGCGCTTGGGCTTTTGCTTTTTCTCGGTCGCCGCTGGTGCTATTTGCAACGCCTGAAGCTCAGCCTCTATCGCCGCGATATCAGTATCGATCAGGTCATCAAGCAGGCTGGCCTGATCAGGACTCATCTGCTCACTGCGCTTGGCAAACTTCAAACGCTTGAGCTGTGCGATCTCGTGGGTCAGCTTCTCGATCACCGTTTGATCGCGGTTGATCTTCTTGCCC
>NZ_JBIUXX010000100.1:10803-12374 GCF_044744235.1 Pseudomonas sp. NPDC087346 | reverse complement strand
CAATGTTTAACACCCCTCACCCTTCGCTGGCAAGGCCTTGATGGCAGAAACGGCTGCATCACGATTGGCGAAGTTGCCGTAGGTGATCACGTAGAGAGGCTTGCCGTTGAGCACTTTCTTGAAATAGCGGTACTCTCCACCCTGCTCTTTGACGAAGTTTTGCGCGGTGGTTTCGGAGCTGGTGCCGAGGATCTGTACCACGTAGTTGCCGGTCGGTTGCCCGGCGTACCAGCTACCACCCGCGGCTTTGGCGACGACAACCGGCTTCTCCGCCGGTTTGGCCGCTGCGACAGGCTTGGCCGGCGCTGGAGCCGGTTTCGCGGCTGGCGCTGCCGGAGCAGGCTTGGCGGTGGCGATCTGCGTTGGAGCTGGCGTCGGCCTGGCGGCTGGCACCGGAACCGGAGTTGGTGCAGGACCGGCCGCAACACCCGCTGGTGGCGCGGAAGTGGTCACGGTCGGCGGCGTAGCGCTGGAGCCTTCCAGCGGCACGCCATCGTCACCTTCAGTGATCCCGCCAGCCGCTTCGGCCAGTGGGCCGCGCATGACCGGTTGCGAATTGCCGACCAGCGGCAATGGCATTGGCTGGGTATTGCCGGCGAACTCGACGTTCGGCGCGCCACCCTTGGCGCCCTGGCCCAATGGCAGTTGTGCCTGTTCATTGGCCGGTGCGCCGGTAGTCGGCGCCTTGTTGCGACCCGGCATCAGCCAGGCGGCGGCGACCGCGACCACTACGACGGCGGAAATCGCCAATACGTGTTTCTTCGGCATGTTGAACCCCATACTTGGACGCTTGACCGCAGAGCGGCTGGCGATCATGACTTCGATCAGTGCATCGCGAGCGACCTGGTTGATATTGCCCGGCCAACCCTCGGAGCTTTCGTGAATATCAGAGATCTGATCTGCGGTGAAAAGTTCGACACCCCGGCCAGCACCTTCGAGCCGCTGGTCGAGATATTCGCGGGTTTCTTCTTCGGTGTACGGCTGCAATTCGATGACGTGGAAGCGCTCTTCCTCAAGGTGCAAGGCCTCGAGTTGCGCGATCAGCGACGACTCGCCGAACAGGAACACATGCGGGCGACCTTCCGGTGCGCCGGCACCCAGCGCCATCAGCGCTTCGAGGGCGGATTCGTCGAGTTGCTCGGCGTCATCCACCAGCAGATAGACTTCCTGCCCGGTCAGCGCCAGTTGCACCACCTGATCGAGAATCGCCCCGACGTCGGCATGCGCCACGTTCAGCGCCTGAGCCACCTGACGCAGCACGCCGCTGGCATCACCGGCACCGCGCGCCGAAACCACCACGCTTTGTACCGATTGTTTGTTGGTACTGGCCACCAGCGCCTGACGCAGCAGGGTCTTGCCGCTGCCTTGCGGGCCGGTTACCACCAGCAGCAACTGGCTGTAACGCGCCAGATGATGCAGTTGCCCCAGCACGGGCTTGCGCTGGGCCGGGAAGAATTTGAAGCCCGGCACCCGCGGAGCGAAAGGGTCGTGACTTAACTGGAAGTGGCCGAGGAACGCCTCGTCGGCATGCAAACTAGTCATCGGAATCTTATTAACCTTTAAGCTGAGCC
>NZ_JBIUXX010000100.1:0-10793 GCF_044744235.1 Pseudomonas sp. NPDC087346 | reverse complement strand
CTGAGCCAGAGCGCGGTAATCCGCTCCCAGCGTGGCCTGTAGAACCTCTTTCGGATAATCGCCGGTCACCACCGCTTCGCCCATCCGGCGCAGCAGCACCAGGCGTAGACGACCGTCGATCACTTTTTTATCAATTGCCATATGTTCGAGAAAATCAGCTTCGGTCATCTCCGCTGGCGGAATCACCGGCAAACCGGCGCGCTGGAACAGACGAATGCCGCGATCACGCTCCTGCTCGCTGATCCAGCCCAGTCGCGCCGACATTTCCAGCGCCATGACCGTACCCGCTGCAACCGCTTCACCATGCAACCAGACACCATAGCCCATGTGGGTCTCGATGGCGTGGCCGAAGGTGTGGCCAAGGTTGAGCGTGGCGCGCACGCCGGTTTCCTTCTCATCGGCGCCAACCACCGCAGCCTTGGCCGCGCAGGAGCGCTCGATGGCGTACGTCAGGGCCTTCTGGTCCAGCGCACGCAGGGCGTCGACGTTGTCTTCGAGCCAGGTCAGGAACGGTTCGTCGCAGATCAGACCGTATTTGATGACCTCTGCCAGACCGGCGGACAATTCACGCGCCGGCAGAGTATTGAGTGAAGCGGTATCGATCAGCACCACGTTCGGCTGGTAGAACGCGCCGACCATGTTCTTGCCCAGCGGATGGTTGATCCCGGTCTTGCCGCCCACCGACGAATCGACCTGAGACAGCAATGTGGTAGGGATCTGGATGAAATCGACACCGCGCTGGTAGCAGGCAGCTGCAAACCCGGCCATGTCGCCGATCACCCCGCCACCGAGGGCGATCACTGTGGTGCGGCGGTCATGACGGGCCGTCAGCAGGCCGTCGAAGATCAGTTGCAGGGTTTCCCAGTTCTTGAAGGCTTCGCCATCAGGCAACACCACGGAAACCACTGAGAACTGCGTCAGGCTGCGGGTCAGACGTTCGAGATAGAGCGGCGCAACGGTCTCGTTGGAGATGATTGCCACTTGCCGCCCATGGATATGCGGGGCCAGCAGCTCAGGCTGATCCAACAAACCTTCGCCAATATGAATCGGGTAGCTGCGCTCGCCTAAATCGACCTTGAGTGTCTGCATGTGTCCCCACAGTGAAGATGGAAGCAGGCGTCCTGCCCTGAATTATTGGTTATCTGCGATCTATAGCGGGTATGACGCCGCTCGCTCGCCATCCGCCACAACCTCGACGGGCTATGACAGGACGCCGAGGATAGCGCATTTCTCGCGGCGCTTTAACGGGGCGGCAGTTGTTGCAGACGCTCGAGAATATCGAGCACGACCATGCGCGGTGGCCGTTCGTCGGTTTCCACCACCAGATCGGCGATTTCCCGATAGAGCGGATCACGGATCGCCAGCAGGTCGCGCAGGGTTTTTTCGGGATTGGCGGTACGCAGCAACGGGCGGTTGCGATCGCGGGAGGTGCGACCAACTTGCTGCTCGACGGAGGCGTGCAGATACACCACTCGCCCGCCCTCGTGCAGGGCCTTGCGATTGGCATCACGCATCACCGCACCGCCACCGGTCGCCAGCACCACGCCATCGAACGCGCAGAGTTCGGCGATCATCGCCTCCTCGCGGTCACGAAAGCCCGACTCGCCTTCCTTGTCGAAGATCCACGGGATATTGGCGCCCGTGCGCAATTCAATTTCCTTGTCGGAATCTTTGAATGGCAGGCGCAGCTCTTTGGCCAGCAATCGGCCGATGGTGCTTTTTCCAGCCCCCATCGGTCCTACAAGAATCAAATTTCTCACAGAATCAACGACTCACAGCAATCGCCTGGTTATTCAACATCCGCCGAGAGCGAAATACCAGCACCTCGCAATTGTACACCGAAACCACATCACCCCGGAAAAGGCGGCCAAGATACGGCACCTCGCCAAGAAATGGCACCTTATCTACGACCTTGCTCTGAGTATTTGAGAAAACGCCACCAATCACGATGGTCTCGCCGTCGTTCACCAGCACTTTGGCGTTGACTTCGTTCTTCTTGATCGGCGGTACATCCTGGACTTTGTTCAGGTAATCCGGCTCATCCTTGGTGACCTTGACCTCCATGATGATGCGGTTGTCCGGGGTGATCTGCGGCGTCACTTCAAGCGACAGCGAAGCCTCCTTGAACGACACCGACGTGGCGCCGCTGGAGCTGGCTTCCTGATAGGGGATCTCGGTGCCCTTGAGGATCTTCGCGGTTTCCTTGTCGGAGGTGACTACCTTCGGCTGCGAGACGATTTCGCCGTTACCGGTCTTCTCCATGGCGGTCAGTTCGAGGTCGAGCAGCACGTTGTCAGTGATGAATGCGATACCGATACCGGATGTATTTCCGATCGTGCCCATGTCGACGAACGGCGAATTGGTGCTGGTGCTACCCGGCGTGCCAATTGTCGATGAGGTGCCATTACTGACCCCGGAAGTGTTCCAGTTGCCCTTGTTCTGGATCGAACCGCCCCAGCGTACGCCGAGGCTCTTGTCGTAATCGACGTTGGCTTCGACGATCCGCGCCTCGATCATCACCTGGCGCACCGGAATATCCAGTTGCGCCACGATCCGCCGCAGTTCGTCGAGGCGATCCTGAGTCTGGTAGGCAATGATGTTGTTGGTCCGCTCATCGACGGTAATCGAGCCACGCTCGTCGACTTTCGCCTCGGCGCTGGTCACTGACTGGAACAGTTTGGCGATGTCGGCAGCCTTGGCGTAATTCACTTGCAACAGCTCGCGGCGCAGCGGCGCCAGCTCGGCGATCTGTTTCTGCGATTCCAGTTCCTGACGTTCACGTGCAGCAATTTCGTCAGCCGGAGCGACCAGCAACACATTGCCAATCTTGCGCTTGTCGAGACCTTTGGTTTTCAGCACCAGATCCAGCGCCTGATCCCATGGTACGTTTTGCAGGCGCAAGGTGATGCCGCCCTGCACCGTGTCGCTGGCCACCAAATTGAGGTTGGTGAAATCGGCGATCAGTTGCAGCACCGAGCGCACATCGATGTCCTGGAAGTTCAGCGAGAGCTTTTCGCCGCTGTAGCTGTTGCGGTCGGCATTACGCTTCTGCAAGTCATCGACGGTCATCGGGCGGATGCTGACGGTCAGTTTGTTGTCGGTCTGGAAGGTCGAGTAGTCGAACGTGCCGCTGGGCTCGACAGTAATAGTCGCTCGGTCCCCGCTCACCGCCGCATTGACGAACTGCACCGGGGTGGCGAAATCCTTGACGTCGAGGCGCACCCGCAACTTTTCCGGCAATTGCGTGCGGGCAAAGCTGAGGATGATCTTGCCGTCATGCTCCTGAATATCCGGGGCAATGGTCGGGTCCGACAGATCGATGATGACGTTACCTTCTCCGGCAGTGCCACGCTGAAAGTCCACGCCGCGAATCGCTTTGGCTGTGGGTACATAAGCTTTCACCGGGGCTGCGACCGGACGTGCTGCGGGGGTAGCTGGACGCGGTTTAGTCGCCGGGGCGCCCTGCCCGACCACGACGAACAGATTGTTACCTTCAACTCTGGTCGCATAGGGCGACAACTGCGTCAGGCTGATGATCAGCCGCGTACGGTCGTTCGCTTCCACCACAGTGGCGGTGCGGGCATTACCGCTGCCCAACTCTCGGTTCTTGTTCGCCAACTGGCTGGCGATACCCGGCAAATCCAGAGCGATCCGCGCCGGGGATTCGGTGGTGTAACCCTTGGGTTGCGGCGGCGGGCTATCGAACGACAGCTTCAGTTCGACCCGATCCCCCGGCAACGCCGCGACATCGAGCGTCTTCAGATTGGCCGCCTGTACCATCGGCGACAGCAGCGCTATCCATAGCGAAAAACCGAGGGTGGAGAAAATCCTGTTCATTGTTCGACTTCCACTATGAGTGCTCTTTCAAAGGAATGGTGCGCGGACGCTCCAGCCAGGCGCCTTCGCCGTCGGGAACGATTTCGACCACCTCGACTTCCGAGGCGCTGATGGCGACGATGCGTCCGTCGTTGCGCCCCAGGTAGTCGCCGACTTTCAGCCGATGCACCCCGCCCGCGCCACGCAACAGCGCAAAGGAGCCGGAGGCGTTGGAGATCGTGCCGACCATTTCAAACTGCTCGATATTGAAGCCTTCGAGGTACTGCTTGACCCGGTTGGGGTCGGGTTTGACGTTGCGCGAGCCGTGCTTCTGCCCGGCCAGATCGACCCGCACCTGACGCGAAAACGGGCTGCGCAGATTGGCGGCGCTGTAGGTAAACGTCGGGTAGGAGTGGAATGTCGGCGTAGGCTCGATCTTGCCGGGCGGGCGCAGCCGCACCTCGTTCATGTAGGCGTCGAGATCACTGAAATCATCGCCGCCGCCACAACCGCTCAGACCAAACAGCAGCATCGACAACACGAAATAACGGTTCGGGGTCATTTATCCAGCCCCTTGTCGTTATAGCGGTAAGTCTTGGCGAGGATGCTCATGCGCAACTTGGTGCCGCCGTCCGGACTGGCTGGCGCCAGCTCGAAGTCGTGCAAGGTGACAATCCGTGGCAACCCGGCCACACCACTGACGAAGGTGGCGAGGTCGTGATAAGAGCCGGTAACGGTGATCTGGATCGGCAATTCGATATAGAAGGGCTGGGTGACTTCCGGCAGCAACTTGATCTCTTCGAATTCGAGGCCGCTGCCTAATCCCGTACGGGTGATGTCCTCCAGCAATCCCGGAACTTCGGTATCGCTGGGCAGTTGACGCAGAAGCACGCCGAAGGAGTTTTCCATTTCCTTCATCTGCTGGGTGTACAGCTCCAGGTTGGCTGACAGATGTGCCTTGCTGGCGAATTGTTCCTTGAGCGCGCCTTCTTCCAGACGCTTGAGCTGGAGCTGATCTTCCATGTCGCTGATGAAAAAGTTATAGCCAAGCGCCAACACCAGAATCATCAACAATCCGCCCCCCAGCGCTTTTACCGCCGCCGGCCAGGAACCGATATTGCTGGTGTCCAGATCGCTGAAATCAATGTCGCGCAGGCTTTGTAACCATTCGGACGGCTTCATTTTTCAGCCTCCGTCAGAGGTGGCTGAGTCTGACGAACGGTCAGCTGGAAGACATTGGCCTGATCAACCTGACCGGCGGTAGTCGCCTTCACTTCGTTGAGACTCGGCGCGTCGAACCAGTCGGAAGCGTCCAGGTTGCGCATCAGCTCCGAAACCCGGTTGTTCGACTCCGCCGCGCCGCTGATCGAAATCGTCTTGCCGGCCATTTTCACGCTGGTGAAATACACCCCGTCCGGGAGCGTGCGCGCCAGTTGATCGAAGATCCGCCCGCTGATCTGCCGGTTGCCTTGCAGGTCCTGGATGATGCGCATGCGCTCGACCAGTTGCTGACGACGCGCCTTGAGTTCGCTGATCTGCTTGATCCGTTCGTCGACCACCGCAATCTGTTTGCCGATGTAGGCGTTGCGCGCTGCTTGCCGCTCGATGGCGGCGCTGATGATCTGGTCGGCGATAAACACCGCGCCCACCGAACCGACCACCACGCCAATCAGGGCCAGCAGGAAGCGTTTGCGCCGCTCTTCGCGACGCTCTTCGCGCCAGGGTAAAAGGTTGATCCGCGCCATCAGTCGAAACTCCTGAGCGCGAGCCCGCAGGCAATCATCAGGGCCGGCGCGTCACTGGCCAGAGCCCCGGCGTTGACCTTGCTGCTCAAGGCCATGTCGGCGAACGGGTTGGCGACCTGAGTCGGGGTCGAGAGGCGCTGTTCGATCAGGCGATCCAGCCCCGGCACCGATGCGGTGCCACCGGCCAGCAGAATGTGATCGACCGCGTTGTATTGCCCGGAGGCGAAGAAGAACTGCAACGAGCGCGACACTTGTTGCACCAGTGCCTCGCGAAACGGCTGCAAGACCTCACTGACATAGTCGTCCGGCAGACCGCCCTGCTTCTTCGCCAGCCCGGACTGTTCCACGGTCAGGCCGTAGCGTCGCTGAATCTCTTCAGTGAGTTGCCGACCACCGAACAGTTGTTCGCGGGTATAGATGATTCGGCCGTTGTGCAGGACGCTGAGGGTGGTCATGGTCGCACCGATGTCCACCACCGCGACGGTCAGGCGTTCCTGCGAGGCCGCTAATTGGCCAGCGAGCAGGCCGAACGAGCGTTCCAGCGCATAAGCCTCGACGTCCACCACCCGCGCCGTCAAACCGGCGAGCGCCAATGCGGCCTCTCGGACTTCGACGTTTTCCTTGCGACAAGCGGCCAGCAGCACGTTGACTCGTTCCGGGTTGCGCGGCGATACGCCCTGGACTTCGAAATCGATGGCGACTTCGTCAAGAGGGTAGGGAATGTATTGATCGGCTTCGATCTTGAGCTGGTTTTCCAGTTCGTCGTCGGAAAGTCCGGCGTCCATCTCGATGACTTTGGTGATCACCGCTGAACCGGCGACAGCCACCGCCACGCTCTTGAGCCCGGTGCGCGCTTTGACCAGCACCCGCGACAGCGCCTGACCGACGCCTTCAAGCTCGGCGATGTTCTTTTCGACCACGGCATTCGCCGGCAACGGCTCTACCGCGTAGGCCTCGACCCGGTAGCGGTCACCCTGACGGCTCAGTTCCAGCAGCTTCACCGAGGTGGAGCTGATGTCGATCCCCAGTAACGTTTTGGTCTTTTTATTGAAGAGTCCTAGCACTACCAATTCCCTATGACTTTCCGTGAGTTACGGACTCTGTAATGCGCATTGCGTTCCCTGGCCCCGTCTTGACAGCAGCGCAAATGACGCCCCCGGCGGAAAAATGCTTATAATGCCCAGCGATTTTTTCCGCTGTTTACTGCTGGCGCGGGCCGTTCCTCATGTAGCCGCAACCCCGTCGCCAAATTCATTCTTTGCCCTGGATGTCCAAACGCCTTGATTCGTCTGCTGAAATTTTTCGGTTGGTCCATCGTCGCCGTTTTCTGCGGACTGCTTTTAGGTCTCAGCGGCGCGTATCTTTACCTTAGTCCGGGTTTGCCCTCTGTGGAGGCGCTGAGAAGCATTCAGTTGCAGATTCCGCTTCGGGTCTACAGCAGCGATAACAAGTTGATCGCAGAGTTTGGCGAAATGCGCCGTACTCCGATCCGTTTCGCCGACATTCCGCCCAATTTCATTAATGCGTTACTAAGTGCTGAAGACGACAATTTCGCTAACCACTATGGCGTTGATCCGAGCAGCCTGATGCGCGCCGCGACCCAACTGGTCAAAAGCGGACACATTCAGTCCGGCGGTAGCACCATCACCATGCAGGTGGCGAAGAACTTCTTCCTGACCAGCGAACGCAGCTTCTCGCGCAAAACCACTGAAATCCTTCTGGCCCTGCAGATCGAACGTCAGCTGACCAAGGACGAAATCCTTGAGCTGTACGTCAACAAGATCTATCTGGGTAACCGCGCCTACGGCATCGAGGCAGCGGCGCAGGTGTATTACGGCAAGTCGATCCGTGACATCACCCTCGCGCAGATGGCGATGATCGCCGGCCTGCCGAAAGCCCCGTCGCGTTTCAACCCGCTGGCTAACCCGGCGCGCAGTAAAGAACGTCGCGACTGGATTCTCGGCCGCATGTACAAGCTCGGCAAAATCACCGAAGCCGACTACACCACTGCGATCAATGAGCCGCTGAACGCCAGCTATCACGTACCGACGCCGGAAGTGAACGCGCCGTACATCGCCGAGATGGCCCGCGCCGAAATGGTCGGCCGCTACGGCAGCGACGCCTACACCGAAGGTTTCCGCGTTACCACCACGGTGCCGAGCAACCTCCAGGAAATGGCCAACACTGCGTTGCACGAAGGCCTGATGACTTACGATCAGCGCCACGGTTATCGCGGCCCGGAATCGCGCCTGCCGGGTAAAACCCACGAAGCCTGGGCCAGCGAGCTGACCAAACAACGCACGATCAGCAGCCTCGAACCGGCCATCGTCACGCAAGTCGATAAAAACGGCCTGCAAGTGCTGACTCGCACCGGCGAAGAACACGTCGCCTGGGACACCATGAAATGGGCCCGCCCGTTCCTCAATACCAACAGCATGGGTGCGGCACCGCGCCAGCCGTCGGATGTGGCGCAGATCGGCGATCTGATCCGCGTACAGCGTCAGCCGAACAACTCGCTGAAGTTCAGCCAGATTCCGCAGGCGCAAGGCGCTCTGGTGTCGCTGGACCCGCAGAACGGTGCAATTCGCTCGCTGGTCGGCGGTTTTGCTTTCGAGCAGAGCAACTACAACCGTGCCATGCAAGCCAAGCGTCAGCCGGGTTCGAGTTTCAAGCCGTTCGTCTATAGCGCTGCACTGGATAACGGCTACACCGCCGCCACACTGGTCAACGACGCGCCGATCGTGTTTGTCGACGAGTACCTGGACAAGGTCTGGCGTCCGAAGAACGACACCAACACCTTCCTCGGCCCGATCCGTCTGCGTGAAGCGCTGTACAAGTCGCGTAACCTGGTGTCGATCCGCCTGCTGCAAGCGATGGGCGTCGGCAAGACCATCGATTACATCACCCGCTTCGGTTTCAACAAGCAGGATCTGCCGCCAAACCTGTCGCTGGCGCTGGGCACTGCAACCCTGACGCCGATGGAGATTGCCACTGGCTGGAGCGCCTTCGCCAACGGCGGCTTCAAGATCACCCCGTACATCATCGACAAGATTGAAAGCCGTAACGGTGACACGCTGTTCGTCGCCAACCCGCCGACCGTACCGCAAGGTATCTCGGCCACCGATGGCTTCGCAGCGCCTGTCAGCCAGTCGATTACCGTCAACGCTGCGCCGGTACCGGGTGAAGCCCCGGGCAGCGCCGCAGCGCCGCAAACCCCGGCAGTGGCTGAGCGGATTGTCGATGGTCGTACCACCTACATCCTCAACAGCATGTTGCAGGACGTGATCAAGCTCGGCACCGGTCGTCGTGCGCTGGCCATGGGCCGCAGCGACATCGCCGGTAAAACCGGTACCACCAACGAATCGAAAGATGCGTGGTTCTCCGGTTACAACGCCGATTACGTGACCACGGTCTGGACCGGTTTCGATCAGCCGGAAAGCCTCGGTCGCCGCGAGTTCGGTGGCACCGTGGCGCTGCCAATCTGGATGAACTACATGTCGGCGGCGCTGAAAGACAAGCCACCGCATGTTCAGCCGGAGCCGGAAGGCCTGTTGAGCTTGCGGGTTGATCCGGTAAGCGGCCGTGCAGCGTCGCCAAGCACGCCAGGCGCGTACTTCGAGCTGTTCAAGTCGGAAGATACGCCGCCATCGGTGAATGAACTGGGTAACGGCGTAGCGCCAGGCAGCCCGCTGCCAGCGGATGATCAGGCGCCGATCGATCTGTTCTGATCCCTCGCCACTGAAAAGCCCCGCCTTCGTGAGAAGTGCGGGGCTTTTTTATGCCTATGGTTTTACGGTGATTCGACTGGCCTCATCGCTAGCAGGCTAGCTCCCACAGGGAGCAATGCGCAGCACCAAAAAACTGTGGGAGCCAGCCTGCTGGCGATGAGGCCATTACCAGCACCACAAATACTTCAGGCACAAAAAAGCCCCGACTCATGACGAGTCGGGGCTTTTGGTTGAGGCGCTACAACGACTTAGCCGTTGAACACGTCATCCACGCTTTTCAGCGGGTAGTTCTTCGGATACGGCAGGGTTGCCACACCGGTCTCGATTGCGGCTTTGGCCACAGCATCGGAGATCAGGGTGATCAGGCGCTTGTCCATTGGCTTCGGAATGATGTACTCACGACCGAATTCCAGCGGAGCACCGCCGTAGGCATCGCACACGTCCTGAGGAACAGGCAGCTTGGCCAGTTCACGCAGGGCGTTGGCCGCTGCCACTTTCATTTCTTCGTTGATGCGTTTGGCGCGAACGTCCAGAGCACCACGGAAGATGAACGGGAAGCCCAGAACGTTGTTGACCTGGTTCGGGTAGTCCGAACGGCCGGTGGCCATGATCACGTCGTTACGGGTGGCGTGCGCCAGTTCCGGGGAGATTTCCGGATCAGGGTTCGAGCATGCGAAGACGATCGGGTTGGCCGCCATCGACAGCAGGCCTTCAGCGCTCAGCAGGTTCGGGCCGGACAGACCGACGAACACGTCAGCACCTTGCAGAGCGTCTGCCAGGGTGCGTTTTTCGGTCGCGTGAGCGAACACCGCTTTGTACTGGTTCAGGTCGTCACGGCCGGAGTGGATTACGCCGGTACGGTCAACCATGAAGATGTTTTCGATGCGTGCGCCCATGCTCACCAGCAGTTTCATGCAGGAGATGGCCGCAGCGCCGGCGCCCAGGCAGACGATCTTGGCGTCAGCGAGGGTTTTGCCAGCGATTTCCAGGGCGTTGATCATGCCCGCAGCGGTCACGATAGCGGTGCCGTGCTGGTCATCGTGGAATACCGGAATGTCGCACTGCTCGATCAGAGCACGTTCGATCTCAAAGCACTCAGGTGCCTTGATGTCTTCCAGGTTGATACCACCGAAGGTGATGGAAATGCGTTTTACGGTGTCGATGAAGGCTTGCGGGCTTTCGGAATCGACTTCGATGTCGAAAACGTCGATGCCGGCGAAGCGCTTGAACAGTACGCCTTTACCTTCCATAACTGGCTTGGAAGCCAATGGGCCGAGGTTACCCAGGCCGAGAATCGCGGTGCCATCGGAAATGACTGCAACCAGGTTGCCCTTGCCAGTGTATTTGTAGGCCAGTTCAGGATCGCGAGCGATCTCACGCACTGGTTCAGCTACGCCGGGGCTGTAGGCCAGCGACAAGTCGCGAGCGGTAGCAGTGGCCGTGGTGAGCTCGACACTCCGCTTCCCTGGACGAGGATTGGCATGATATTCGAGAGCGGCAGTTT
>NZ_JBIUXX010000099.1:0-12419 GCF_044744235.1 Pseudomonas sp. NPDC087346 | reverse complement strand
GAAATTGGCAAGGATCGTCCGAAGTTCGTCCTGCACGACGGCCCTCCGTACGCCAACGGCACGATCCACATCGGTCACGCGCTGAACAAGATTCTCAAGGACATGATCATCCGCTCGAAAACCCTTTCGGGTTTCGACGCGCCTTATGTTCCGGGTTGGGACTGCCACGGTCTGCCGATCGAGCACAAGGTTGAAGTGACCCACGGCAAGAACCTGGGCGCGGACAAGACCCGCGAACTGTGCCGTGCCTACGCCACCGAGCAGATCGAAGGGCAGAAGTCCGAATTCATCCGTCTCGGCGTGCTGGGCGACTTCGCCAACCCGTACAAGACCATGGACTTCAAGAACGAGGCCGGTGAAATCCGCGCCCTCGCCGAAATCGTCAAGGGCGGCTTCGTGTTCAAGGGCCTCAAGCCTGTGAACTGGTGCTTCGATTGCGGTTCGGCCTTGGCCGAAGCCGAAGTCGAGTACGAGAACAAGAAGTCCTCGACCATCGACGTCGCGTTCCCGATTGCCGACGAAGCCAGGCTGGCTGCCGCTTTCGGTCTGCCGTCGCTGGGCAAACCTGCCTCGATCGTGATCTGGACCACCACCCCGTGGACCATCCCGGCCAACCAGGCGCTGAACGTTCACCCGGAATTCAACTACGCACTGGTCGACATTGGCGACAAGCTGCTGGTATTGGCTGAAGAGCTGGTCGAATCCTGCCTGCAACGCTACGGCGTGGAAGGTTCGGTCATCGCGACCACTACCGGTAAAGAACTGGAGCTGATCAACTTCCGTCACCCGTTCTATGATCGTCTGTCGCCGGTGTATCTGGCCGACTACGTCGAACTCGGCGCTGGCACTGGCGTGGTTCACTCCGCCCCGGCCTACGGCGTGGACGACTTCGTGACCTGCAAGAAATACGGCATGGTCAACGACGACATCCTTAATCCAGTGCAGAGCAACGGTGTTTACGTGCCGACGCTGGAATTCTTCGGCGGCCAGTTCATCTGGAAGGCCAACCCGGCCATCGTCGACAAGCTGACCGAAGTCGGTGCGTTGCTGCACACCACCGTCATCGAACACAGCTACATGCACTGCTGGCGCCACAAGACCCCGCTGATCTACCGCGCCACCGCGCAGTGGTTCATCGGCATGGACAAAGAACCGGCGACTGGCGAAACCCTGCGCAATCGCGCGATCAAGGCTATCGAAGAAACCAAGTTCGTTCCGGCCTGGGGTCAGGCGCGCCTGCACTCGATGATCGCCAACCGTCCGGACTGGTGCATCTCCCGTCAGCGTAACTGGGGCGTGCCGATCCCGTTCTTCCTGAACAAGGAAAGCGGTGAACTGCACCCACGCACCGTCGAACTGATGGAAGAAGTCGCCAAACGCGTTGAAGTCGAAGGCATCGAAGCCTGGTTCAAGATGGACGCTGCCGAGTTGCTCGGTGACGAAGCGCCGCTGTACGACAAGATCAGCGACACCCTCGACGTCTGGTTCGATTCGGGCACCACGCACTGGCACGTCCTGCGCGGTTCGCACCCGATGGGTCACGAGACCGGCCCGCGTGCCGATCTGTACCTGGAAGGTTCCGACCAACACCGTGGCTGGTTCCACTCGTCGCTGCTGACCGGTTGCGCCATCGACAACCACGCGCCGTACCGCGAGCTGCTGACCCACGGCTTCACCGTCGACGAAGCTGGCCGCAAGATGTCCAAGTCGCTGGGCAACGTGATCGCGCCGCAGAAGGTCAACGACACCCTTGGCGCCGACATCATGCGTCTGTGGGTCGCTTCGACCGACTACTCGGGTGAAATGGCGGTTTCCGATCAGATCCTGCAACGCAGTGCGGACGCCTATCGGCGTATCCGTAACACCGCGCGCTTCCTGCTCTCGAACCTGACCGGTTTCAACCCGGCCACCGACATCCTGCCGGCCGAAGAAATGCTCGCGCTGGATCGTTGGGCGGTGGATCGCACGCTGTTGCTGCAACGCGAGTTGCAAGAGCACTACGGCGAATACCGTTTCTGGAACGTCTACTCGAAGATCCACAATTTCTGCGTGCAGGAATTGGGCGGTTTCTACCTCGACATCATCAAGGACCGTCAGTACACCACTGGCGCCAACAGCAAGGCTCGGCGTTCGGCGCAGACCGCGCTGTATCACATCTCCGAAGCGCTGGTGCGCTGGATCGCACCGATCCTCGCATTCACTGCCGACGAACTGTGGGAATACCTGCCGGGCGAGCGCAACGAATCGGTGATGCTCAACACCTGGTACGAAGGTCTGACCGAATTGCCGGAAGGCTTCGAACTGGGTCGCGCCTATTGGGAGCGGGTTATGGCGGTGAAGGTTGCCGTGAACAAGGAAATGGAAATCCAGCGCGCCGCGAAAGCGGTCGGTGGCAACCTGCAAGCCGAAGTGACACTGTTCGCCGAAGACGATCTGAGCGCCGACCTGGCCAAACTGAGCAACGAACTGCGCTTCGTACTGATCACCTCGACCGCCAGCGTTGCGCCTTTTGTTAGCGCACCTGAAGACGCGGTGGTCACCGAAGTCGGCGGCCTGAAGCTGAAGATCGTCAAATCGGCCTTCCCGAAGTGCGCCCGTTGCTGGCACTGCCGCGAAGACGTCGGCGTGAACCCGGAACATCCGGAAATCTGCGGTCGTTGTGTAGACAACATCAGCGGCGCTGGCGAGGTTCGTCACTATGCCTAATGCGGTTGGCCGTTTCGGACGGTTGGGCTGGCTCTGGTTGAGTTTGCTGGTTCTGGTCATTGACCAGGCCAGCAAGTTCTACTTCGAAGGCAAGCTCGAGATGTACCAGCAGATTGTGATCATCCCTGATTACTTCAGCTGGACCCTGGCTTACAACACCGGTGCTGCGTTCAGCTTCCTCGCTGACAGCTCCGGCTGGCAGCGCTGGCTGTTCGCCCTGATCGCGATTGTGGTCAGTGCGGTGCTGGTGGTCTGGCTCAAGCGCCTGGGTCGCAACGAAACCTGGCTAGCCGTCGCTCTGGCGCTGGTGCTGGGTGGCGCACTGGGCAATCTGTATGACCGCATTGCCCTGGGCCATGTGATCGATTTCATTCTGGTGCACTGGCAGAACCGCTGGTACTTCCCGGCGTTCAACTTCGCCGACAGCGCGATCAGCGTAGGCGCGGTGATGCTGGCACTGGATATGTTCAAATCCAAGAAAACCGGAGAAACCGTTCATGACTGAAGCTGAACAACGCATCGGCCAGAACACGGAAGTCACTTTGCACTTTGCTCTGCGCCTGGAAAACGGCGACACCGTCGACAGCACTTTCGACAAGGCTCCGGCTACGTTCAAGGTCGGCGATGGCAACCTGCTGCCGGGTTTCGAAGCGGCATTGTTCGGCTTCAAGGCCGGTGACAAGCGCACGCTGACAGTTGAACCGGAAAACGCTTTCGGTCAGCCGAACCCGCAGAACGTGCAGATCATCCCGCGTTCGCAGTTTGCGGACATGGAACTGTCGCCGGGTTTGCTGGTGATCTTCAACGATGCGGCCAATACTGAGCTGCCGGGCGTGGTGAAAGAATTCGACGACACGCAAGTGACCATCGACTTCAACCACCCGCTGGCTGGCAAGACATTGACCTTTGACGTGGAAATCTTCTCCGTCAAAGCGCTGTAACAAAGCAGGCGGGAGCCTTTGTGGTGAGGGGATTTATCCCCGTTCGGTTGCGTAGCAATCGTGAAACCAGCCAACACGTTTCCATTCAGGATTGCGGTGGCTGGATTGAGGGGCGCTTCGCACCCCAACGGGGATAAATCCCCTCGCCACAACAGATTGCTCCCATAGTTGGTTTTTCATTGTTTTCGCGCGCAAGACACGAGGCACAGCATGCAAATCAAACTCGCCAACCCCCGTGGCTTCTGCGCCGGCGTGGACCGGGCGATCGAAATCGTCAACCGCGCCCTCGAAGTCTTCGGGCCGCCGATCTACGTGCGCCATGAAGTGGTGCACAACAAGTTCGTGGTCGAAGACCTGCGCAGCCGTGGCGCGATCTTCGTCGAGGAACTGGATCAGGTGCCGGACGACGTCATCGTGATCTTCAGTGCTCACGGCGTTTCCCAGGCTGTGCGTACCGAAGCTTCCGGCCGTGGACTGAAAGTGTTCGACGCTACCTGCCCACTGGTCACCAAGGTGCACATCGAAGTCGCGAAATACAGCCGCGATGGTCGTGAGTGCATTCTGATCGGCCACGCCGGTCACCCGGAAGTCGAAGGCACCATGGGCCAATACGACCCGAGCAATGGCGGCGCGATCTACCTGGTCGAAGACGAGAAAGACGTTGCCGAACTGCAGGTGCACAACCCGGAAAAACTCGCGTTCGTGACCCAGACTACTTTGTCGATGGACGACACCAGTCGCGTCATCGACGCCCTGCGCACACGTTTCCCGGCCATCGGCGGCCCGCGCAAGGACGACATTTGCTACGCCACGCAAAACCGTCAGGACGCAGTCAAGCAACTGGCTGACGAATGTGACGTGGTATTGGTGGTCGGCAGCCCGAACAGCTCCAACTCCAACCGATTGCGTGAACTGGCTGAGCGCATGGCCACTCCGGCCTACCTGATCGATGGCGCCGAAGACCTGCAGCAGAGCTGGTTCGACGGTGTCGAGCGTATCGGCATCACCGCCGGTGCTTCTGCGCCGGAAGTGCTGGTGCGTGGCGTGATCCAGCAATTGCAGGCTTGGGGTGCAACTGGCGCCGATGAACTCGCCGGGCGCGAAGAGAACATCACGTTCTCGATGCCTAAAGAACTGCGCGTCCGTTCGATTTAACGCTTTTCGCCTTCTGGCACAGCGCCTGTTCAGCCTTTTCGCTGCCCAGGCGCACTCGACCGGTCGCAGCCAGCACCACCTGGAGCTGGCTGACCGGCTCGTGTGCCGAGCAGATATGTAATGTCCCTGCCTGAAACGCCCGCCCGGGCATCAGCGGTTGTCCCAGACTGCTGAACCGTACATAACGACTGACCGCCCAATTGCCGGCAATTGGAACCCGCGCATCACCTGCGCGCTCGATCAGCAGCGGGTTGCTGCTGTCCTCCGCTCCTTTGCCGCTGATATCCAGAATGATTCGCCAGCCCTGACTCCAGTCGCCGTTGATGCCGTACATCACCACGCTCTGATTGCGCGTGATGGCCATGCTGCGCGCATTACGAATGCCGTCGAGCAACGACTGCGCGGCCTGATCGCGATGATTCGACTCTCTCAGCGCAGCGAACGCCGGGTTGACCAGCAGCAGAACAATTGCGCCGATTGCCAGTCCCATAAGCAGTTCGATCAGACTGAAGCCCTGTTGCGGCATGACGATTTCCTCCGTGGATGGTGTTGCGCGGTGCAATCCGTGCGCCGCGCAGGGCAAATCAACCGACACAGGTCGGCCGAATGTTCTAGCGTGTAACTGGTATAGCCGACGGCAACGGAGGGCATCGATGGATCATCATTCAAAAGGTTTCACGCTGATCGAGTTGTTGGTCGCGGTCGCCGTGTTTGTGATCCTCATTACCCTGGCGGTGCCTGGGTTCACCCGGTCGGTACAAGGCAGCAGGGCCGATACCGAAATGGGCGACTTGCAACGGGCAATCAATTACGCACGCCTTGAAGCGATTGATCGAGGCACGACCCTGCGGCTGCGTCCGACCGCTGGTGGCAGCGTCTGGACCGGCGAATTGTCGGTTTACGACAGTACTGGCACTCCGGCCAATGTATTGCGGGTTGTTCCAGCGATGAGCAGCGGTGCGACTCTGACGCTACCCTCAGGAGTGACCGCGCTGGATTTCAACAATCTGGGCGGTCTGGCGGCCCCGTCTACGGCGGTGGTCATCAGCTACACGCTGGGAACGCAAAGCAGGACGCTTAACGTGTGTCTGAACGGACGAATTCAATTGGGTGGAAGTTGCGGATGAGGGCAGGGAGCGCAGGTGCACAGGAGGGCATGACGCTGATCGAGGTGCTGGTGGCGTTGCTGATTCTGACGGTCGGGATTTTGGGGGCCGCAGCCGTCCAGTTGAATTCGCTGAAATACACCGACAGTTCGCGGATGACCAGTCAGGCGAGCTTCATCGCCTACGACATGATGGATCGCATCCGGGCGAACTCGGGCGCCGACTACACCGTTACCCCACCGACCTCGGGCAACCTGAACGTTTCCCGCGATCAGGATCTCTACGATTTCACCACCAATATCGTCAATTTCGGCGGGCCGACCGCCACCGGCACCATCGCCCTCAGTCAGCGGGTGTACACCATCACCATCAACTGGAATGACTCGCGGGCGGCCAACGCCACCAGCACCACGCGCAGCTTTGTGCTGACCAGTCGCGCCGCGGTCGATCCGGTGACTTCGCCATGAGGCACCATAACCGTGGCTTCGGCCTGATCGAAATGCTCATCGCCCTGACGTTGGGACTGATCGTGGTGTTGGGCGTGGTGCAGATATTTATCTCCGCGAAAAACACCTATGTCAGCCAGAACAGCTCCGCTGCAATGCAGGAAGACGCCCGGTTCGTCTTGAGCAAGATGATTCAGGAAATCCGCATGGTGGGAATGTTCGGTTGTCTCGGCACTATTACCGACTCCAGTACGGCGGGGGATTTCGCTGCTGCGCAGATCACGCCGATCAGTTGGGACAATGCCAACCTCAAACTGACGCTGGTCACGGCGGATATCGGCAGCGGCGGCGGAACGCCGACCTGGACAGTGGTTTCCGATTGCCGCAACAGCGCCACGGCGTATACCGGGGTACGTAGCGCCGCGAGCGGGTTGATCAACTTTCCGCTGCGCCGTCTGATCTACAGTTTCAGCAATAACCAGATACTGATGGGCACCGGAAGCGGCACGCCAACTCAACAGGTGTTGGTTAACAACGTCAGTGCCTTCACCGTTACTTTCGGTCTGGCCACTTCGGCGACCGACGTCGCGGCCTCGACCTACAGCACCAACCCCAGCGATCCGGCGCGCATCCGCAGTGTGCGCCTGAGCCTGACCCTCACCGACCCGAGCAATCAGGTGGCCAGTCAAACCTTCAACGTGGTTGCCGCCTTGCGCAACCGCTTGCAATGAGGGCCGGGCCGATGAGTATTTCTCTCCATCAGCGCCAGACGCAGCGCGGCATGATTTTGCTGGTCAGCCTGGTGTTTCTGTTGCTGCTGACACTGATCGGCTTGTCATCGATGCAGAGCGCCAACCTTCAGGAAAAAATGGCCGGCAGCGTGAGTCTGCGCAATCAGTCGTTTCAGACTGCCGAAGCCGCATTGCGTATCGGTGAAAGTGCCGTGCAGCTCGCCAGCTATTCATTGACGGTGTGCAGCGGCACCGTGCAGTGCGCGCCACCGGCCGAGTCTTCGGTGGTCAGTGCGGCGGGACTTAACTCGACGTCTGGAGTGACATGGATTGCTGCCGGCAACGGGTTTTATGGCGTGCAGAACATTGGCACCACCCTGACGGCGGTAAACGTGCCGAGCAATACCTCGGCGACCTTGTATCGGGTGACCGCTGTTGGTATCACCGGCACTTCGCGCAGCGTAGTGGAGAGTGTCTATGCGAAGTACTGAGTACCGCTACGGATGGCGGTCGCTGCTGATCGGCATGTTGCTGAGCTTTTATCTGGCCGCGCCGGCGTATGCGTTCACACCTTCCGACTCGCCGTTGTTGAGCGCGGCCGCCGTGCCGCCGAATGTGATTTTGCTGATCGATGACTCGGGCAGCATGAACAGCATCATCTATGCGGCGGGCTTCGATCCGACCGTTTCCCGCACGGCGGCAAGGCAATGCAATGCCATACTCGGTTTATGCCTGAGTTCGACGGCGATTACCGGCGATCCCATATTTCTGTCCAGCCTGCCGACCTCCGGTTGCTCGGGCGGGGCGTATGCTTTTTACAACAACAGTCTGGCGCCACTGTGTCTGAAACTGCCGGACCCGGTCGGTAGCGGCAATACCCGTTACACGGACGATTACATTTCCTACGTGGTCGGGTTGGCGATCAGCAATGGCACGCGCGACTTCACCACTGGTGCCATTCCCAACGACTATCGGATCAACGTCGCACGCAACGTTTCCAACGCGTTGGTCACCAGCAACCGAACCTTGCGTATCGGCCTGTCGACCTTCAACCCGGTCACCAGCAACAACCCGGGTAATGGCGGCTACATCGCTCGTTCGATCAGCGATCTGGCCCCGGTCACCGGCAGCGTGACCCAGGCGCAGGCGGACACCAACTACAACGCGCTGATCTCGTCGATCAACGCCTTGAGTGCCGTGGCCAATACGCCATTGGCAGAAACCTATTACGAAATCACCCGCTACATGCGCGGCATGACGCCGTACTACAACTCCACGCCGAGCACCTACACCAGCCCGATCCAGTACCGCTGCCAGAAAAATTACGGGGTGGTGATCACTGACGGTCTGCCGACCTACGACCGGACCTTTCCCAGCAACGATCCGCTGGGCGGCAGCCGTTTGCCGAACTGGGATGGCATCAACAACGACGGCAACAACCTTAATGGCGATAACGAGGGCGATACGTTGTATCTGGACGACATCGCCAAATTTGCCTTCGATATCGATATGCGCTCGACCGGAACTGACGCGGCGGGCAAGAGTTGGAGTTCGACGGATTTTCCCAAGCAATACATGAACACCTACACCGTGGGATTCACCGCTGCCAACGTCATGCTGTCGGACGCGGCGAATTACGGGCAGGGCAAGTATTACCAGGCGAATGACAGCGCGGGTCTCAACACCGCGCTGTCGTCGGCATTGAGTGACATCACCTCCAAGGCTGGCTCTGGCGGTAGCGGTGTCACCAACGGCACCACACTGACCAGCAGCAGCAACTTTTTCCAGACCAGCTATGACCCCAAAGACTGGCGCGGCACGATCAAGTCTTTTGGCTTCACCTCCGCTGGAGCAGTGAATACGGCGACGGCACTGTGGGCGACTGACACGACGATTGTGCCTGGCGCCACCGCGCCGACCTACCAATCGTGGAACACCACAAGCAATGCGCCGGTAACCCTTGCTTACGGTAACTTTTCCGCCGCGCAGCAAACCACGCTCAGTCAGAGCCTGCCTACTGGCATCAGCGGCAGTGATCTGGTTGAGTGGAGCAAGGGCACCAATAAAACCGGGCTCAAGGTGCGTAGCGTGTTGTTGGGCGACATCATCAATTCGCCGCTGGTGCTGGCCTCGCCCAGCGATAAGACTGCATCCGATCTCTCCGGCGACACCACGTACACCACTTACCTGAGCGCCAAAGCGGCAAACATGAATACCAGTCTGGTGGTGAATGCCAACGACGGCTTCGTCAACGTCATCAATGCGGCCAACGGCACCCGACGTTATGCCTACATGCCGTCCAGCGTGTTGCCGTCGCTGCGGCTGATTGCCGATCCGACTTACATCAACGGCGTCAGCCACAAGTTTCTGGTGGACGGTCAGGTTGGCGTTTATGACATGCAGTTCAACAGTGCGTGGAAAACCCTGGCCATTGGTGGCACGGGTGCTGGCGGCAAGACTTTCTACGCGCTGCAATTATTTGATGCCTCGGCGGGCAACGTTCTCAGTTCACTGTGGGAAGTCAGCGCGCCGGCCACAGCTAACACCGCCAATGCTTTTAATGATCTGGGTTATGCCTACGCACGGCCGGAAGTGGCACGTTTGGCCGATGGTCGCTGGGCCGCATTCATCTCCAATGGTTACGGCAGTAACTCCGGAGTCGCAGCGTTGTATGTACTGGATGTTCGTGACGGCTCGCTGATCAAGAAGATCGTCATCGACAGTACCGAAACCACCAACGGTCTTTCGTCGGTGAAGCTCAAGGTCAATTCATCCAACGTGGTGCAGGCCGCTTACGGCGGAGACTTGAAAGGGCGGTTATGGAAGTTCGACCTGAGCGCCACGTCGACGGACAGTTGGGGCGTGGCGTTTTCCGGCAAGCCGCTGTTCACCACGGCTGGCGGCACGACACAACCGATCACTGCGCAGCCGCTGCTGGCGGACAACTCTCTCGGTGGCAAACAGATCTTCGTCGGCACCGGCAAGTTCAACGAAACCGCGGACAAGACCAACAAGGATTTGCAGGCGTTCTATTCGGTGTGGGACGCCGATGGCAGCTCGGGGCAGATCACCGTCAGCAGTTTGCAGGCGCAGGCGATCACCGGGGTGTTCTCCGGCAGCACCGGGCAATTCATTACCACCACGCAGAACGACACGACCTATCCGGCGGAGAAGGGCTGGTATCTGCCGCTGGTATACAACAGCGTGTTGACCGGCGAGCGGGTGATCAATCAGGCAAGTCTGGTGCTCGGGCGGGTTGTGTTTACCACCGCCAGCGTCGATACCACCGACCCGTGTTCGAGTTTCGGCACCGGCAAACTAGTCGAACTCGATGCGTTCAGCGGTAAGATGCTCAACTACGCGGTACTGGATACCAACACCGACGGCCTGGTGGACAGTAACGACACGATTTCCAGTGGTGTGGTGTTCACCGGCGGCATTCCGACGCTGAACTCCATCGTCAATGGCGGGACGGGCAAGGTCGTGACAGACACTAGTGGCGCTGTCACCACGCTGGTGGAAAAGGGCGGCGGCGGTAGCCGTCGTATCATGTGGCGACAAATACAGTAAGTGAGAGTTTGAGGCATGCGTAGATCCAACCGAGGTTTCACCCTGATCGAAATCATGATCGTGATTGCGATCATCGGGATCGTCATCACCATCGGCTATCCGAGCCTCACCGAATACATGAAGAAGGGCCGTCGCGCCGAAATAGTCTCGACCCTGTCGGAGCAGGCGCAGATTCTTGAGCGTTTCTACTCGAAGAACAATGTCTACACCAATGCGACGGGGCTGAACGCGGGTAACGATTTCTACACCATTACCCCGACCATCACCGACCAGACCTTCCTGCTGACTGCTACCCGCAAGGCTGGTAGCACCATGGCCACCGACAAGTGCGGGGATTTCACCCTGACCAACACCGGTGTCAGAAGCATGAACAACGCGACTGCCGGGCTGACCACCAAGGATTGCTGGGGCCGCTGAGGGCGCATCTCTTCGGGCGCCTTTTGCGCCCACTGTCTTTTTAGGTTGAATCAAACATGACCAGGCAACAGCAAGTGGTGATTGTCGGCGGCGGCGTTATTGGCCTGCTGACCGCCTACAATCTCGCCTCCGAAGTGGGCAGCGTGGTGCTGCTCGACCGTTCCAGCGTCGGCCAGGAATCGTCCTGGGCTGGCGGCGGCATCGTTTCTCCGCTGTATCCGTGGCGCTACAGTCCGGCAGTCACCGAGCTGGCGCATTGGTCGCAGGATTTTTATCCACAGCTCGGCGAGCGCTTGTTTGCCGACACCGGGGTCGATCCTGAAGTACACACCACTGGCCTGTACTGGCTGGATCTGGATGATGAAGCCGAAGCACTGGCCTGGGCCGAGCGCGAAAATCGCCCGCTACGAGCTGTGGATATCTCGGCGGCGCACGCTGCGGTTCCGGTGCTTGGTGAGGGTTTTTCGCGAGCAATCTACATGGCCGATGTCGCCAATGTGCGTAACCCGCGTCTGGTGAAGTCGCTGAAAGCGGCATTGCTGGCGCTGCCGAACGTGACCATTCATGAGCAATGCGAGGTCAGCGGATTTGTCCGTGAGGGCGCGCAAGTGGTTGGTGTGCAGACGTCGAATGGCGTGATCCACGGCGATCAAGTAGTGCTGACGGCGGGGGCCTGGAGTGGTGATTTGCTGAAGACACTGGACCTGAGCTTGCCGGTCGAGCCGGTCAAGGGACAGATGATCCTCTACAAATGCGCAGCGGATTTTCTGCCGAGCATGGTCTTGGCCAAGGGACGTTATGCGATCCCGCGTCGTGACGGTCATATCCTGATCGGTAGCACGCTGGAACACGAAGGTTTCGACAAGACACCGACCGATGTCGCGCTGGAAAGCCTCAAGGCTTCGGCGGTCGAGTTGTTGCCGGCGCTGGCGGATGCCGAGGTGGTGGGGCATTGGGCCGGGTTGCGTCCGGGTTCGCCTGAAGGCATTCCCTATATCGGTCAGGTTCCGGGGTTTGCCGGGTTGTGGCTCAATTGCGGGCATTACCGCAATGGACTGGTGCTGGCGCCGGCGTCGTGTCAGTTGTTTGCCGATGTGATGCTGGGGCGTGCGCCGATCATCGATCCGGCGCCTTACGCACCAGCGGGCCGTATCTAGTCGAACATTTACCGGCGTTTGTCAGGCCGCCATCGCGAGCAAGCTCGCTCCCACAGGTTTTGCGGTGGACATAAATTTTGTGTACGCCACGGACACTGTAGATACTCTGTTCACGGTCAAGCTTTTGCGAGGTGTTTGTCGCTAAAAAGCTTGGCCGTATCAAAATCTTCACCCGCTTGCATGCAGGCCC
>NZ_JBIUXX010000098.1:10754-12711 GCF_044744235.1 Pseudomonas sp. NPDC087346 | reverse complement strand
ACCTGCGGTAACGTCGACGCCGCCAAGAGCACCCTCAACGGGCGCCCGCTGCACGACTCGAAGATGATCTACGAAGATCACCTCGAAGCGATCACCCGCGATTCGAAGAAAGTCGGCACCACCGGTGACGATATCGACCTGGCATTGCTGGTCGACGGCTTGCAGGCTGAGCGGGAGCAGGGCATCACCATCGATGTTGCTTACCGCTATTTCTCCACCGCCAAACGCAAATTCATCATTGCCGATACCCCAGGCCATGAGCAGTACACCCGCAACATGGCCACCGGTGCATCCACCTGTGATCTGGCGATCATTCTGGTCGACGCCCGTTACGGCGTGCAGACCCAGACCCGTCGCCACAGCTTTATCGCTTCGTTGCTGGGCATCAAACACATCGTTGTCGCCATCAACAAGATGGACCTGAAAGACTTCGATGAAGGTGTGTTCGAGTCGATCAAGGCCGACTACCTGAAGTTCGCCGAAGGCTTGAAGATGAAGCCGACCAGCATGCACTTCGTGCCGATGTCTGCCTTGAAGGGCGACAACGTGGTGAACAAGTCCGAGCGCTCGCCGTGGTACACCGGCCAGTCGCTGATGGAAATTCTCGAGACCGTGGAAGTGGCGGGCGACCGCAACTTCACCGACCTGCGTTTCCCGGTGCAGTACGTCAACCGTCCGAACCTGAACTTCCGTGGTTTCGCCGGCACCCTCGCCAGCGGCATCGTCAAGAAGGGCGACGAGGTTGTTGTGTTGCCGTCGGGCAAGAGCAGCCGGGTGAAATCCATCGTCACTTTCGAAGGTGAACTGGAACACGCCGGCCCGGGTCAAGCGGTGACGCTGACCATGGAAGACGAAATCGACATCTCCCGCGGCGATCTGCTGGTGCATGCCGACAACGTGCCGCCGGTCACCGACAGCTTCGAAGCGATGCTGGTGTGGATGGCTGAAGAGCCGATGCTGCCGGGCAAAAAATACGACATCAAACGCGCTACCAGTTACGTGCCGGGCTCCATCGCCAGCATCGTCAACAAGGTCGACGTGAACACCCTTGAAGAAGGCCCGGCGAGCGCATTGCAGCTCAACGAAATCGGCAAGGTCAGGATCGCGCTCGATGCGCCGATTGCCCTCGACGGTTACGAAAGCAACCGCACCACCGGCGCGTTTATCATCATCGATCGTTTGACCAACGGCACCGTCGGCGCCGGCATGATCGTCGCTCAGCCGGTGTCGCATGGCAGCGCCACGCACCACGGCAAACTGGCGCATGTCGCGACTGTCGAGCGCGCCCAGCGCTTCGGCCAGCAACCGGCTACCGTGCTGTTCAGTGGTTTGTCGGGCGCAGGCAAGAGCACGTTGGCATATGCCGTCGAGCGCAAGCTGTTCGACATGGGCCGTGCGGTGTTTGTGCTGGATGGTCAGAATCTGCGTCACGACCTCAACAAGGGTCTGCCGCAGGATCGCGCCGGTCGCACCGAGAACTGGCGGCGTGCCGCGCATGTGGCGCGTCAGTTCAACGAAGCCGGCCTGCTGACCCTGGCTGCATTCGTTGCGCCGAGTGCCGAAGGCCGCGAGCAGGCCAAGGAGCTGATCGGCAAAGAGCGTCTGCTGACGGTCTATGTGCAGGCATCGCCAGCCGTGTGCGCCGAACGTGATCCGCAAGGTTTGTACGCCGCTGGTGGCGACAACATCCCGGGCGAATCCTTCCCGTATGACGTGCCGCTGAATGCCGATCTGGTGATCGACACCCAGTCGCTGTCGCTGGAAGACAGCGTCAAGCAAGTGCTGGAACTGCTGCGCAAGCGTGGCGCGATCTAAGATGAAAGCAGCGACGAGCTTCTAGCTTCAAGCTGCAAGAAAAAACCCGCTGATGAGTGATCATCAGCGGGTTTTTTGTTGTCTTCAAGATTGCTATCGCTGGCAAGCCAGCTCCCACAGTGATCTTCAGTGAACACAAATC
>NZ_JBIUXX010000098.1:0-10656 GCF_044744235.1 Pseudomonas sp. NPDC087346 | reverse complement strand
AATTGTGTTCGGCCAAGAAACCTGTGGGAGCTGGCTTGCCAGCGAAGGGGCCGTAACAGACGCCTCAAGGCTTCGCTGGATACTCGCGGTGCATCTCCCACAGTGATCTTCAGTGAACACAAATATTGTGTTCGGCCAAGAAACCTGTGGGAGCTGGCTTGCCAGCGAAGGGGCCGTAACAGACGCCTCAAGGCTTCGCTGGATACTCGCGGTGCATCTGCTCCAGCAACGCATCCTTGTCCTGCCACAACTGATTGATCCAGCCCTGAAACTGCAGGCGATATTCGCCGTCCTGATCGTAGTTCTTGCCGATGAACTGCTGCGGAATTTTCAATTCTTCAAAGTGCACCACCACGTCGCGCACATTGCCGCAGAGCAAATCCCAGAAACCCGGACGCCCGCCCGGATAGTGAATCGTCACGTTGACGATCGATTCCAGTTGCTCACCCATCGCATCCAGCACAAACGCAATACCACCGGCCTTGGGCTTGAGCAGGTATTTGAACGGCGACTGCTGTTGCGCGTGCTTGCCTTCGGTGAAACGCGTGCCTTCGACAAAATTGAAAATTCCCACCGGGTTGTCGCGAAACTTCGCGCAGGTGTTACGGGTGGTTTCCAGATCTTTGCCTTTTTTCTCCGGGTGCTTTTGCAGATAGGCCTTGGAGTAGCGCTTCATGAACGGAAAGCCCAGCGCCCACCACGCCAGACCGATCACCGGAACCCAGATCAGCTCTTGCTTGAGGAAAAACTTCAGCGGCTGGATGCGGCGGTTGAGCACGTATTGCAGCACCAGAATATCGACCCAGCTCTGATGGTTACTGGTGATCAGGTACGAGTGCTGGTAGTCGAGACCTTCCAGCCCGCTGATGTGCCAGCGCGTACGTCGCACCAGGTTCATCCAGGCTTTGTTGTTGCTGATCCACGCTTCGTGGGTATGGCTCATCAGCCACAGCGAAGCACGTCGGGCGAGGTCGAATGGCAGCACCTTGATCAGCGCCACGCAAAACAGAAACGAGCACAGCAGAATCGTGTTCAGCGCCAGCAGCAGCGCGGCGATCACGCCGCGCAAAGGGGCAGGGAGGAAGTCCAGCATTTACACATCCATAGGTCGGTTGGCGGCTTGAATCGCGGTCAAGGCGATGGTGTAAACGATGTCATCGACCTGCGCGCCACGCGGCAAATCATTCACCGGTTTGCGCAAGCCTTGAAGCATCGGACCGAGGCTGACGCAGTCGGCGCTGCGTTGCACGGCTTTGTGGGTGGTGTTGCCGGTGTTCAGATCGGGGAACACGAACACCGTCGCGCGACCGGCCACTTGGCTGTTCGGCGCCAGTTGTCGGGCCACGTCTTGGTTGGCGGCGGCGTCGTACTGCAACGGCCCGTCGATCAGCAGCGAGTGCTGTTGCTCGTGCGCAAGCAGGGTGGCTTCGCGGACTTTCTCGACTTCTTCACCCGTGGCCGACTCGCCACTGGAATAACTGATCATCGCCACTCGCGGGGTAATGCCGAATGCGGCAGCCGAATCGGCGCTTTGCAGGGCGATCTCGGCCAGTTCCACGGCACTCGGATGCGGGTTCATCACGCAGTCGCCATAGACCAGCACTTCCTCGGGAAACAGCATGAAGAATACTGACGACACCAGCGTGCAACCCGGTGCGGTCTTGATCAACTGCAAGGCCGGGCGAATGGTGTTGGCAGTGGTGTTGATCACGCCCGAAACCAGCCCGTCGACCTCGTCCAGCGCGAGCATCATTGTGCCGATCACCACGGTGTCTTCCAGTTGCTGCTCGGCCATTGGCGCATTCAGGCTTTTGCTTTTGCGCAGGGCGACCATCGGCTCGATATAGCGGTCGCGAACCAGATCCGGATCGAGGATTTCCAGCCCCGGCGGCAACACGATGCCTTGCGCGCGCGCGACGGCTTCGACGTCCTCGGGTTTGGCCAGCAACACGCAACGAGCGATGCCGCGCTCCTGACAGATCGCCGCCGCCTGCACGGTGAGCGGCTCGCTGCCTTCGGGCAGGACGATGCGCTTGTTGGCTGCCTGGGCGCGCTGGATCAACTGATAACGGAACACCGCTGGCGACAGACGCATTTCCCGTGGCGTTCCGCAGCGCTGATGCAGCCAGTTGGCATCGAGATGGCTGGCGACGAAGTCAGTGATGATCTCCGCGCGCTCGCGGTCATCGATGGGGATTTCCTTGTTCAGGCCATTGAGCAGGTTGGCGGTGTCGTAGGAACCGGTGCTCACCGACAACACCGGCAAACCGGCCTGCAACGCGCCACGGCACAAGTCCATGATGCGCGGGTCGGGCAGGGTGTCGCTGGTCAGCAGCAGGCCGGCCAGCGGCACGCCGTTCAATGCCGCGAGGCTGACCGCGAGAATGATGTCGTCGCGGTCGCCCGGGGTCACCACCAGCACGCCGGGCTTGAGCAGTTCCACGGTGTTGCGCATGGTGCGCGCGCAGATGATGATTTTGGTCATGCGCCGGGTTTCATAATCACCGGCGTTGAGCACCTGGGCGCCCATCAGATCGGCAACGTCGCGGGTGCGCGGCGCATTGAGTTCCGGCTGGAATGGAATACAGCCGAGCAGACGGAAATCACCGCTGCGCAGCAACGGCGAATGCTCCTTGAGACGCGTAGCAAAAGCCTCCATGCTCTCGTCGGTCTTGACCTTGTTGAGGATCACGCCGAGGACTTTTGGATCTTTCGGGCCACCGAACAACTGCGCCTGCAATTCCACGCGACCGGAGAGTTCGGCGAGCACTTCGTTTTCCGGGGCCGAGACCAGAATCACTTCGGCATCGAGGCTTTTCGCCAGGTGCAGATTGACCCGGGCGGCGTAACTGGCGCTGCGGGTCGGCACCATGCCTTCCACCACCAGCACGTCTTTCCCAACGGCAGCTTGTTGGTACAGGGCGATGATTTCTTCGAGCAGCTCATCGAGCTGGCCGTCGCCGAGCATTCGTTCGACGTGCGCCAAACCCAACGGCTGCGGCGGTTTCAAACCGTGAGTACGCGCCACCAGTTCGGTGGAACGCTCAGGGCCGGTGTCGCCCGGATGCGGCTGGGCGATCGGTTTGAAGAAACCGACTTTCAGTCCCGCCCGTTCCAGCGTACGCACCAGCCCGAGGCTGATGGAGGTCAGACCCACACCAAAATCGGTGGGTGCGATAAAAAAAGTTTGCATGCGGATTCTCTAAGGGTGCATGGCAATGGCGATCATCTATCTCTGACGATCTGCCGAAATTCAGTCGCCAAGGTTAGCGCTAACCGAGCCTTGTGCGCACCAACCGCAGGCAAAGGGTTGGCCTATTTTTTCAATACGTTGCGCGGCGTCCAGCACCCACGCCCGCGTTTGCCATGGCGGCTGATGACGCAGGTGCTGGGTGTGCCCGCAGGAAAGTTCGGCGACCCAGTGACCGTCCTCGTCCTGATGAAAGCCGGTAATCGTCGAATCCCGTTTGTCCGGGTTGTGTTCGCTTTCGAGCGATTGCTTCGCTAAACTTGGCCTTTCTATATTCTTCTGCAAAAGGTCTCGCCCCATGCTGATCGCCGCCAATAAGGCTGTCTCCATCGACTATACCCTGACCAACGACGCTGGTGAGGTCATCGACAGCTCCGCCGGCGGCGCGCCGCTGGTCTACCTGCAAGGCGCAGGTAACATCATCCCGGGCCTGGAAAAGGCACTGGAAGGCAAAACAGTCGGCGACGAGCTGACCGTAGCCGTTGAACCTGAAGACGCTTACGGCGAATACGCTGCCGAACTGGTCAGCACGCTGAGCCGCAGCATGTTCGAAGGCGTTGACGAACTGGAAGTCGGCATGCAGTTCCACGCATCCGCGCCAGACGGCCAAATGCAAATTGTCACCATCCGTGACCTGGACGGCGACGACGTCACCGTTGACGGCAACCACCCTCTGGCCGGCCAGCGCCTGAACTTCCAGGTGAAGATCATTGATATCCGTGATGCCAGCCAGGAAGAAATCGCTCATGGTCACGTCCATGGCGAAGGTGGCCATCAGCACTGATTTCTGCGCTAAGCTTCGAGTACTGGAGAGGCGCCTGCGGGCGCCTTTTTAGTCCGTGGCTGTCCGTGGTGGCGTCACCAAGCGGCTGTTTCGAGTAGAAAACGGGAATCTGGAGTTCGTCATGAGTGCTTTTCACGACCTTAAGTTGACAGCCCTGGATGGTCAGGAGCTACCGCTGGCGCCCTTCAAGGGCCACGTCGTGCTGGTGGTCAACGTCGCCTCCAAATGCGGCTTGACCCCACAGTACGCGGCGCTGGAAAACCTCTATCAGCAATTCAAAGGCAAAGGCTTCAGTGTGCTGGGCCTGCCGTGCAACCAGTTTGCCGGTCAGGAACCAGGCACCGAACAGGAAATCCAGGATTTCTGCAGCCTCAACTATGGCGTGACCTTTCCGTTGTCGAGCAAGCTTGAAGTCAACGGCCATGATCGCCATCAGCTCTACCGCCTGCTGGCGGGGGAGGGCGCGGAATTCCCGGGTGACATCACCTGGAACTTCGAAAAGTTTCTGCTCGGCAAGGACGGTCGGGTACTCGCCCGGTTCTCGCCGCGCACGGCGCCGGATGATCCAACGATCGTGCAAGCGATCGAGAAAGCGCTGAGCTGAGAACACAGCAAGATCAAAAGATCGCAGCCTGCGGCAGCTCCAACATAGGAATGTATTTCCTGTTGGAGCTGCCGCAGGCTGCGATCTTTTCGTTTCTAATCCTTAATCACTTAAATCAATAGTGCTGTTCATTGCTCGCGAGCATCCATATTATCGCCGTCATAAAGCCATTCTCAGTGGAGCTTCACGATGCCCGTCCAAGCCTTGTTCAAACCGTTCCACCTCGGTGCCCTCGAACTGCCGACCCGTGTGGTCATGGCGCCGATGACCCGCTCCTTTTCTCCGGGCGGCGTACCGAACTCCAAAGTCATCGAGTACTACCGTCGTCGTGCGGCGGCGGGTGTCGGCCTGATCATCACCGAAGGCACCACCGTCGGCCATATCGCCTCCAATGGTTACCCGAACGTGCCGCACTTCTACGGCGAAGCGGCGCTGGCCGGCTGGAAGAAAGTGGTCGATGCGGTTCACGCTGAAGGCGGTAAAATCGTTCCGCAGTTGTGGCATGTCGGCAGTGTGCGCCGCATCGGCACCGAGCCGGACGCCAGCGTGCCGGGTTACGGCCCGTCTGAGAAACTCAAGGACGGTCAGGTCGTGGTGCACGGCATGAGCAAACAAGACATCCAGGACGTGATTGCTTCCTTCGCCCAGGCTGCCAAAGATGCGCAAAGCATCGGCATGGACGGCGTGGAAATCCATGGTGCCCACGGTTATCTGGTCGACCAGTTCTTCTGGGAAGGCAGCAACCAGCGCACCGACGAATACGGCGGGAGTCTGGCTAACCGTTCGCGCTTTGCCATCGAACTGATTCAGGCGGTGCGTGCGGCGGTCGGTGAAGGTTTCCCGATTATCTTCCGATTCTCGCAGTGGAAACAGCAGGATTACACCGCGCGTCTGGTGCAAACATCCGAAGCGTTGGGCGAGTTTCTCCAGCCGTTGTCCGAGGCTGGCGTAGACATTTTCCACTGTTCGACGCGACGTTTCTGGGAGCCGGAATTCGATGGCTCCGAGCTGAACCTGGCTGGCTGGACGCGCAAGCTCACCGGCAAACCGACCATTACCGTGGGCAGCGTCGGGCTGGATGGCGAGTTCCTGCAGTTCATGGTCAACACCGACAAGGTCGCGCAACCGGCCAGTCTGGAGAACCTGCTGGAGCGGCTGAACAAAGAGGAATTTGATCTGGTGGCGGTGGGGCGTGCTCTGTTGGTCGACCCGGACTGGGCGCTGAAAGTGCGTGAAGGCCGCGAGCAGGACATTCTGCCGTTCAGCCGTGAGGCGTTGATGACGCTGGTTTAAACGGCGATCTCACTAGCGCTATCGCTGGCAAGCCAGCTCCCACAGGAGTTCCGTGTGACACAAAATTTGTGTTCGCTGTAAATCCTTGTGGGAGCTGGCTTGCCAGCGATGACGGCCTCAAAGTCACCAAAAACCTAAGGCAATGTCTGAGCATTCGGAACAACCTGCTCACCCACACAAGCCCCACGCAGATGGCTTTCAAACTGCTCGATAACGGCCGCCCAACCCTGACGACTCGCATGCTGCCGCGCATTCAGCCGCACACAACGCAACGTCTCATCCACTTCCAGCAACCACGCCGCCGCGTCGCAAAACGCCTCTTCATCCCCGGGCATCGCCAACACACCGTTGTAGCCATGACGAATGTGTTGCGCCGCCGCCGCTTGATCGTAAGCCACCACACCAAGGCCCGAGGCCAAGGCTTCCAGCACCACATTGCCGAAGGTTTCGGTCAGGCTTGGAAACAGAAACACATCCCCCGACGCGTAGTGAGCCGCCAACGCCTCACCCCGCTGTGAACCACAGAAAATCGCTTCCGGCAGTTCCTTTTCCAGCGCCAGACGCTGCGGCCCGTCACCGACCACAATCAGTTTCAGATTGCGCTGTGGATAAGTGCTGCGCAGCTTTTCAAAGCAGCGTTTAAGCAAGCCAAGGTTCTTTTCCGGGGCCAGCCGTCCTACATGAATCACCGCCACGTCCTGCTCGGACAGACCCCATTGCTCACGCAATGCGTTCATGCGTTTGGTCGGGTGAAACAATTGGCTGTCCACACCTCGGGACAACAACGCCAAACGTTCGAAGTGCCGCCGCTCCAGCTCCAGCCGCTGGCTGATGCTCGGTACCAGGGTCATGCTCGAACGATTGTGAAACCAGCGCAGGTAATGCGTGAGCAAACGCGTCAGCAAGCCCAGACCGTACTGGCTGGTGTATTGCTGAAAGTTGGTGTGAAAACCACTCACCACCGAAATCCCCAGACGCCGCGCCGCACGCAATGCCGACAAGCCGAGCGGGCCTTCGGTAGCAATGTAGAGCACATCAGGACGATGACGCTTCCAGCGCCGTAGCAGTTTATGCATCGACGACTGCCCCCATTGCAGCCCCGGATAACCGGGTAATGGCCAGCCCCGGCACAACAACAGCGCATCATCCTCGCAACGCTGCGGATCGCCGCCCTGGCGCGGCCGCACCAGCTCCACCTGATGCCCGCGCGCGCGCAATCCATCGCACAAACGACCAAGGGTATTGGCCACGCCGTTGATTTCCGGAGGGAAGGTTTCGCTGATCAGGGTGATATGTAGAGCTGTCGTCATGACCTCAGTGTCAGCTGAGGCCATGTCGACGCTGTGACGTTCGGATGATGGATTTGTGACTGTCGGTTTAGCGTTGGGCGACTAGATTCTCTGCACCACGCTCACGCACCCAGAACAACGTCGCACCGGCCACCGCAGCCGGCATCATCAGAATGTTGACCACCGGAATCAGCAGCGCCAGATAAACGATGCCGCCGAAGCTCATGCTCTGCCAGCGTTTCTGGCGCAGCCAGGCGAGCATTTCGTTCCAGCCCAGTTTGTGGTTGTCCGCCGGGTAGTCGATATACTGGATCGCCATCATCCATACGCCGAACAACAGCCACAGCGGTGCGGCGACGATGTTCACCACCGGGATGAACGACAGGATGAACAGGCCGATGGCGCGTGGCAGAAAGTAGCCGAGCTTGCGCATTTCCCGGGCGAGGGTGCGTGGCACCATGGCGATCAGTTCGCCCCAGCTGAAGGCCGGGAAGTCGTCGGTGCCACGAACGACCACTTCGACTTTCTCTGCGAGAAAACCGTTGAACGGTGCGGCGATCACGTTGGCGAGCATGGTGAAGGTGAAAAAAACCATCAGTCCGACCAGCACCACGAACAGCGGCCACAAGATGTAGCTTAGAAAACTCAGCCAGTCGGGCAGCGACGGCATCAGGGTGTCGACCCACAGGCTGAACTGGTGGCCGGCCAGATAGATCAATCCGACGAACAGTACCAGGTTGATCGCCAGCGGCAGCAACACGAACAGGCGCAGGCCCGGGCTGAGAACCAGTTTGAGGCCTTCACGCAAATATTGCGGGCCAGAGAGAGCGGGTGCGGGCATACGGTGCTCCGAGCAAGGGAAAACGCGCCGACCTTACCGACTTTGCACAACCTGCGAAAGCGCGGCAGAGCGATCGACATTCACTGTAACAAAGACGTCCATCTCGTCAGTGTGTCGGCATAGAGACCACCTATGAGCTGGATTGTTAAACCGTATTTCCTTAATCTTGCCCCCCTCGATACGCTGCACCCAACTTTTTACAGGACTGTCGAGCTCAAGCCTTCCCCAAGGTTTTCTACGGTCCTTTTTTATTACCGCCGGCAGCCCGGCGTTCCGCGCATGGTTTTCGGCGCGGTCAACAGGAGCAGGTCATGTCTGAAGTCCGTCATTCGCGAGTGATTATTCTCGGTTCCGGCCCTGCCGGTTACAGCGCCGCCGTCTATGCCGCCCGTGCCAACCTCAAGCCGCTGCTGATCACCGGCATGCAGGCTGGCGGTCAACTGACCACCACCACCGAAGTCGACAACTGGCCGGGCGACGTCCACGGTCTGACCGGCCCGGTGCTGATGGAGCGCATGCGCGAGCACGCCGAGCGTTTTGAAACCGAGATCGTTTTCGATCACATCAATGCCGTGGACTTCGCTTCCAAGCCGTACAGCCTGACCGGCGACAGCGCGACCTACACCTGCGACGCACTGATCATCGCAACCGGCGCCAGCGCCCGTTACCTCGGTCTGCCGTCGGAAGAAGCATTCATGGGCAAAGGCGTTTCGGCCTGCGCAACCTGCGACGGTTTCTTCTACCGCAACAAGCCAGTGGCTGTAGTCGGCGGCGGCAACACCGCTGTTGAAGAAGCCCTGTACCTGGCCAACATCGCCAGCACCGTGACCCTGATCCACCGCCGCGAAACCTTCCGCGCCGAGAAGATCCTGATCGACAAGCTCAACGCTCGCGTAGCCGAAGGCAAGATCATCCTCAAGTTGAACGCCACCCTCGACGAAGTGCTGGGTGACAACATGGGCGTGACCGGCGCGCGTCTGAAGAACAACGACGGCAGCTTCGACGAAATCACCGTCGACGGCGTGTTCATCGCCATCGGCCACACCCCGAACACTTCGCTGTTCGAAGGCCAGTTGACCCTGAAAGACGGTTATCTGGTAGTGCAGGGCGGCCGTGACGGCAACGCTACCGCGACCAGCGTCGAAGGTATCTACGCTGCTGGTGACGTGGCTGACCACGTTTACCGTCAGGCGATCACCTCGGCCGGTGCCGGCTGCATGGCTGCACTGGACACCGAGCGTTACCTGGATGGTCTGCAGAACGCTTCGTTCTAAATCGCAGACACAAAAAAACCGGCTTCGGCCGGTTTTTTTATGCCCGTTATTCACTGACGCCGCAGCCCCAACGTAGGAGTGAGCCTGCTCGCGATAACGGTTTTACATTCAACACATGAGTCGACTGATACACCGATATCGCGAGCAGGCTCACACCTACAGGGGAATGGCTTTGCCGCTGAATTTAGCGGCGAGTCAGGGGTTGGGCAGTGAATTTCACACCGGCCAGGCCGTGAGCGATCAGCGCACGGATGTTGCCGTGGTCGCTGCCTTCAGGTGTTGCCACTACCGAGCGGTAATGTTCGCCGAAAGCCAGCAGCGCTTCTTCATCGCTCAAGCCTTCCAGCAGCGCCAGACCGAGGGTCTTGCACGAACCTTCGTTTTGCCCGGCAGCGTTTTCCACGCCGCCGTTGTTGAACGCTTGAGGCTGGTAGTCGTAACCGTCGGCGATAAAGGCCAGGGTGTCGGCGAAAGCGTGTTCGCCGCTATTGAGGCTGGCGCGCAGGGTATTCAGATCAGGCATCGGGTTTTCCTTTGGCGAACGCCGCTTGTTGTTCGGCGCTGGCTTCTTGCTGAAATAGGGCTTTCCACTCGGCGTACGGCATGCCGTAAACCACTTCACGGGCGTCGTCGAGGCTGACCTCAATCTGGCGCTCGTCGGCGGCAGCCTTGTACCACTTGGACAGGCAGTTGCGGCAGAACCCGGAAAGGTTCATCAGGTCGATGTTCTGCACGTCCTTGCGGCTGTCCAGATGGGCGACCAGCCGGCGGAAGGCGGCGGCTTCGAGTTCGAGGCGTTGTTGCTCGGTCATGATGGGCTCTGTGCAGTCAAATCGTGGTGCGGATGATAAAAGTCTGGCGGCCAATGCGCCAGACACGCTCAGCGGCTGGCGGCGAGCGTGATCGATACCGACTCGGCAAAACGCAGCGCATGCGGCTTGTCGACTTCGACCTCGGCGTACAACACCGAACCGTTGCTCATCACCAGATCCAGCAGCTCCTGGGTCAGGCGTTCGAGCAGCGCAAAACGATTACCTTCCACGTGGGCGATGATTGCCTTGGTGATGGTGCGGTAGTTCAGCGCATGGTCGATATCGTTGTCGCGCACGGCCTCCTGCGCGGCATACAGGATGGTCAGGTTGATCAGCACATCCTGCTTGTTGAGGATCTCGTCCTCGTTGATCCCGATAAAGGTGCGCAAGCGCAGATCCTTGACCCGGATGCGCGCCATTCCCGGCTGAAGTTGTGGCATTTACTTGCTAGGGCGAATCCATTGCAGGGACTGCTGACGGGTGTTGGTCGACTCGCGGGACGCGCCGTG
>NZ_JBIUXX010000097.1:0-12774 GCF_044744235.1 Pseudomonas sp. NPDC087346 | reverse complement strand
CCGTGCTTCTTCTTCGTACCGGGCACGGTGTTCTCGGCAATGACAAGACCGTGGGAACGGTCGTGCGGGTCGATGCCGTAGACGATGTTGTCTTTGTAGGTGTTGCACATGACCACGAAGTCACGGGTCTCGTAGCAGTAGAAGCCGTACCACATGTCCGAGAACTCGGAACCGACGATCCAGCCAGTCGGTTCGGGACGCTTGAGTACCTTGGCCATGTTCGGCGTGTACTGGGAAATACTCACGCCGTAGGACTTACTGTTGGCGTAGCCGAAGCTGGCCATCTTGCTGTTGACGATGTAAGTCTCGGTACCGCCCCAGGCCAGCAGGAACGGACGGAATTCCTTCGGCGAGCGGAAGGTCGCCGGGCCGTTTTCCTTCTCGCGCCAGCCAGTGATTTTGGTGTCACGCACAAACAACTGACCGTCGTTGACCAGGAACGACCCGGCCTCTTGCGACAGGCGCAGTTCCTGAGTCTGGCCGTCGATTTCAAGGATGCCTTTGCGGCCAACCACGATCGGCAGCTTCGACAGGTACACGCCCGGCGACGTTTCGCTGAAGTACTGCTTGGGCAGTTTCTTCGCCAGATCCTTGAGGTTCATATAGCCGTCGTCGACAAAGATCGCCTGCGGGATACCGTGCTGACGCACCACCCATTCGGCCATCTTGTTGTCGCCGCCGATGAAGTCCTTCAGGGCGTCTTCCTGCATCATCCGGCGCACGCTGATCTTGCCCGGTTTGCTACGGACGATTTTCGCGGCGGCGGCCTCGGCAGTGAAGCCGGACAGGTCGGGCAGTTTCGGCTTGGCCAGTTGCAGCGCCTCGGTCGGCGCGCTGCTGACGGTGTAGGTCTTGGCTTGTTGCAGCTCTTTGGCGGTGGTCACCGGTTTGCCCTGTTGCGGCGTGACCGGTTCGACACTGGCAAAGGCGCTGGCCGAGGCCAGCAGCATCGCGCCGGCCAGCAGGCTGATCGAGCCTTTCCTCGTACTGTTCATGTCGGGCACTCCCTTGGCGGTTTGCATCAGAAGCGCCAGATCACGTCGATGAATGCGCGGTGCATGTACGAATCAACCTGGCTGCCATAGGCATCGCCGGGCTTGAACACGCCGCCACGGAAACGTACGAGCGCCGCCGGCTCGTCAATCGACTGGCTCAACGCCGCCGGCAACAGGCCTTGCTTGAAGTACTTGGTGACCACCAGATCCATTTCCTGACCGAGGTCTTTCTTGCCATCGTCCAGCGGCAGGGAGGTGCTGGAAAGGATCGCGCCGGTCACGTCGTCAGTGTTGTTTTCCACGGCGTTGATGCCGTTGCTGCCGACTGGCTTGTTGCCGTCCACGCGCCAGAACTTGTGGTAGATCAGGCTGGCGTCGTACTGGTCGTTGAGCATCCACGAACCGAACAGGGTCGCGGTCTGCATGTTGTTCATTTCGCCACGGAAAGCTTCGCCGAAACGGTGCACGCGCGAGCGAGTACCGGTGTAGTTCGAGCGGTTACTTTCCAGACCGTTCTGTTCGTAATCGGCACTGGCGCGGGCATACGCGGCGCCGACTTGCCATTGCGGATCAAGGCGCAGACGCACGCCCAGATCAGTCGCCCAGCCGTTGACGTCCTCGCTGCGTTTGGCCTGGGCCGGCGCGGTGCCGTCGGCGTTCAGCGGGTTGACCGTGTCGCGGTCGCCGCTCATGCCGGTGATGCTGCCCCAGTAGTTGACGGTGTTGGTGTTGCGCCAGTTGTAGGCGTCGCTGTCAGCGGTCAGGCCGAGCCAGCTGATGTCACCGTTCTGAGTCTTGTCGAGCGAGTCGCGGGGCACGCCCGGCTCGGCATAATCGAGTTTGCCGTCATCGTGGGTGTGATGACCGCGAATCCCGACCCACTGCCCCGGCGTCCACTGGTAAGCGGCATCGGCGTAGGCGTGCAGGCGATCCTTGTCTTTCGGCGCCAGCTCTTTGAGGTCGGTGCGGTATTCGCTGAAGCGTTCGGCGACACCGACGTTGGCACGCAACAGGGTGGTGTCGAAGGTCCAGTTCAGCGCTTCGATGTTGGTGTCGCGCCACTGGCCGTCGTCGTTGCGCAGGCGTTGGCGACCGAACTTGAGCATCTCGCCCGGATACGGCGTCAGGCCGCTGTAGCCGACCCAGAACTCGCGCATCGCCAAATAGTTTTTCTTGGTCTTGCGATCATTGTTATCGGTGTTTTCAGCGCCGTCGGCCTGCTGCAGGGTGTCGGTCTCGATGATGTCGGTCGAGGTCACGGCCTGGCCCATGGCGTAGGCACTCCACGCGCCGCTCTCGCCATAAACCCACGGACGCAGGTCGAGGCCGACACCGTTGACGTCGCCACCCTTGGCGGTGCCGAGGTCACGGTCGTCTTCGGACTGGCCGGTGATTTTCACTTCGAGGCCGAAGTTCTTGGTTTCGGTGATCGCCGCCAGTGTCGGGCAAGACCAGATCAGCGCGAACGTGAGGCCAATGCCGGCCTTCACAAAGGGATTCAACTTCATAGGGATTCCTCGCCGTCTTCTTCTTGCAGGGCGTGCAGTTGCAGCGTGCTCTGGTTCAGGGCGCCACGGCTGGCCTGTTCCTGTTGCAACAGGCGCTGGGCTTCGGCCAGACGCTCGGGCGGCAATTGCGCTGCAAGGGTGGTCGCCAGCTCATCGGCTTGCGGGGTGTTTTGTGCCTTGGCCAATTGGCTGAACACATAGGCGTTGAGCGGATCGGGCTTGGTGCCCTTGCCTTGGGAAAACAGTTGCGCGATGGCGAAATCGGCGCTGTTCTGGCCGTTGCGCGCAGCGGTCAGCAGATGATCGAGGGCTTTCTGCGGGTAGACCTTGCCCAGATAACCACGGCGATAGATCTGGCCGAGGTAGTAGTCGGCGGCGACTTCGCGGCCGACGGCTTTCTGGAAATGTTCTTCGGCGACTTTGGCATCGGCCGGGACCATTTTGCCTTCGTAGTAGAGCTTGCCTAGTAACAGTTCGGCGCGCGGCTGGTCGGCAGCGCGGCCGTTGTCCAGGTACTTCATCATCTGATCGACGTCGCCCAGTTCGGGGAAGTCGTAAAGCAGTTGCGCGAGGGTCACCCACGACGCCGGATAACCCGGGGCAATCGGTTCGAGCAGCGACTGCGCGGTTTTTTCGTCGGTCTTGCCGAGGGTCGAATCGGCCAGCACGCGAGCAACCGAATCCACGCGCTGAGCGGTGACGCTGCCACGGCTGTATCCGGCCTGCATCTGCTTGATCAGCTCGGCTTGTTGCTCGGGCTGGGCACGTTTCTGATAGACCGTGGCCAGTTCGACGTAGCAGATGTCGGTGGTGTTGAGCGCGGCTTTGCAGATCTTTTCCACGTCATCCAGATGCTGGTCGTAAGTGCCTTGGGTGCGATACAGCAGTACCTGCGCCAGGCCCGCTTCCGGGTAACCGGATTTACGCCATTGATCGATCTGCTGCTGGGCGTTGATGTTCGGGAAGCTGTGCGGGTATTGCAGATACAACATGGCCAGCGGGATCAGCGTGTTGCCTTCGCCATTGGCCGCAGCTTTTTTCAGCAGGACTTCGGCTTCGTGGTGTTCGGCTTCGGTGGAGCCCGGTTTGGCCACCAGCAAACGACCGAGACGTGCCTGCGCCCGTGGTGAAACATCGGCTGCGGCGCGGTAAGTCGCTTCGGCCTGTTTCATCTGCGCCGGATCACGGCTGTCGACCTGGATATCGGCGAGGCCGACTTGCGCTTCGCTGTAGCCCAGGTCGGCCAGTTGCTGATAGTTCTGCGCAGCGGTGGCGGTGTCGCCACGCTTGAGCGCTTCGTTGGCCAGACGCTGGTCGGGCAGGCCGGCACAACCGGCCAGACTCACCGCCAATGCCAACGAGCAAACCATCAATCCCATGTGGGAGCCAGCCTGCTGGCGATGCAGGCGACGCGGTGTTCCAGCAATACCGCAATGATCCAATCGCTGGCAGGCCAGCTCCCACAGGGATCGCGGTGTTTTCAGGATGGGTGGAGTAGTCACAGGCATGTCCTCGACTTAAAGACCGGCAGCCATGGCTTTGTCGATCAGCCAGTTCAGGTTCGGGCCACGGTCGCTGTTCACTTCCACCGGGCGGCCGGCGAAGGTGCTGTCGAGCGGCTCGTCCGGCTGGATCTGCACGCGGATGTCGGAGGACAGGTCGGCGCTTTTCAGGCTGGTGCTGCTGACGATCTTGCCGGTGCGGGTCTTGTCTTCGCCGGCGATCTGGAAGCTCACTGGCGTCCCCGGACGCACGTCGCCGAACTGGCGATAGGAGAAGCGCGCGTCAACGGTGGCCTGGGTGTTGCGCGGCACAAGTTGGAAGATCACATCGCCCTTGCTCGCGTACTGACCGTCGGCCACCAGTTGCTGGGCCACGGTGCAATCGCACGGCGAAGTCAGGGTGCCGGTCATCTGCTTGCCGAACAGTTCTTCAACCTTGGCTGGCTGCAACTGATCTTCGTCGAGATGGCCCTTGAGCACGTCGAGCATGCTGGTGCTGAAAGTCGCCAGCGGTGCGCCTTTGGCGGCGACACCGTCGGACTTGATCAGGCTCTGCACGGTGCCGTCACGCGGCATGGTGATGTTCATGCCCGGCACGCTGACCAGACCGGCCTGCGCATGGCTGACGAAGTACATGCCGTACACCGATTTGAAAATGAAACCCGCCGCGACCAGACCAACCGCGAAGATCCCGGCGCTGAACGTCACCGCTTTCAGGCGCCCGAACGGGGTCATGCCGGAGCCACCGTCCTTGACCTTGCGCGCCTTGGTGAAGTTGTCGCGCTGCAAGGTCGCGAGCACTTCGCCGATGCTGACGATGTCGCCGGACAGGTGCGAAGTGATCAGGTGGCGCAGGGTCGAAATGTCCTGCTGTTCGAGGTTCTGGAACTGGCAACCGACGCGGCCGGTCTGGCGGTCGTAGGAACGCACTTGCAGTTCGACATCCATGGCCAGGCCGAGGTTATCGATGACGAATTGCAGACGCGCCTTGTACACCTCGCCGATGGTCAGCGGCAGTTGGCCGGCGTTGAACGCCAGGCCCCCGGCGGACAGGTCGATGACCCGTGCTTCGACTGGCGTCCGGTCGGGACCGAAGAAACGCAGCTTGGCCGGGATTTTCACTCGGGCGTGTTGGCGCTGGGCTTCGGATTCATGCACTACGTTGGCGTTCACGGCGGTATTCATAGGGGCGATTTCCTTGTTAATTCAATAGGGGCGGGTCAGACCATCATCAGCAGCACGGCGACGAAAATGCTGCCGGCGGAGAAGGTCATGGTCCGAGACGACCAGGCGCTGAACCAACGTACAAAGCTGGCGAGATCACGGGTCAGGGAAGTGGGTTGGCGAGTCCAGGATTGTTGGTCGAGGCGGAAGAACACGTAGATCTTCACCAGCGCGCCGACAATCTGGTTGTAATAGAGAATCACCGGGTAGGCCGGGCCGACCCGGTGACCGGAACACGACAACAGCAAGGTCAGAATCAGGCGGGTGATGCCGATCCACAGCAGGTAAACCAGGATGAAAGCGGTGCCGTATTTGAAGCTGGCGATGATCGCCACGGTCAGGCCGAGCAGCGAGGTCCACATCGATACGCGCTGGTCGAACAACACCACCGAAGTAAACGCGCCGAGGCGTTTCACACCCAGGCCCAGGGCCCGGGAGTTCTGCCGCAGGTTGTTGCCGTACCAGCGGAACATCAGTTTGCGGCTGGCCTTGATGAAGCTTTTTTCCGGCGGGTGCTCAACGGTGTTGATCGCCGCGTCAGGCACGTAGAACGTGTCGTAGCCGAGGCGCATCAGGCTGAACCAGCTCGACTTGTCGTCGCCGGTCAAGAACTTGAAACGACCCAGACGCCAGTGTTGCAGCGAGTCGCTCTCAACGTCGGCGATGAATTCCGGGTTGGTGACCACGGTGGCGCGGAACACCGACATGCGACCGGTCATGGTCAGCACGCGCTTGGTCAGGGCCGTCGAGCACATGTTGATGTGGCGCTGGGCGAAACGCAGCTTGTGCCATTCGCTCATGATGTAGCCGCCGCGCACTTCGCAGAATTCGTTGGTGGTCAGGCCGCCGACGTTGCCGAACAGCTGGAACCACGGCACGGTCTTGCGCACGGTGCCTTCGCCGAGCACGGTGTCACCGTCGATCACCGCAACCACTGCGCGTTCGTCCGGCAGGTGACGGGAGATCGCACGGAAACCGTAAGCCAGGCCATCGCGCTTGCCGGTGCCGGGAATACGCACGAAGTCGAGCTTGACCCGCTCCGGCGGATTCATCCGGGCCCACATCGCCTTGACCAGCAGCTCATCGGACATTTCAACGATGGAGCAGACCACGGTGGTCGGCAGCTCGCAGTCGATGGCTTCGCGGATCACCGAGCTGTAGACCTGCGCTGTGGTCAGCGCGTCGATACGGAAACTGGTGACCATCAGAAACACATGCGACGGGTCCGCGGCTTTACCCAGCTTGCGCACTTTGCGGCGCAGATGCGGGTAGACGATGTAGAGAAAAATCATGCCGCGCACAAAGTGCGTTGCACCCATCGAGTAGCGCCAGATACCCACGGCGCCAATCAGGAAAATGAAGTCCTTCGACTCGGAGTCGAATGTGGACGTGGGCAGCATCAACGCCAGGCCCATCAACAAACTGAGGTAAAACAGCCAACCGGCGGCCTGAAGTAGGCCGTGCTTTAGCCTGTGCATAATCTGCATCCGTCTCTATCTCGGGCGAGCCGTTTGGGTGGCCCGATGGGGTTAAGGCAGGCGAAGAACCGACCGGGGTTCAATCCCCGGCCGGAAGGCTGACTTACCAGCAGATACCTTCGGTGCGAGTACCGGTGTCGGTCGCTTTGGCCATGAAGCCCACCAGGTCGATGACCTGTTTGCCGTGCGGTGCTTGTTGGGCCAGTGCGCGGAACTTCTCGTCGCGGTTGCCGAGGATGATCACGTCGGAGTTGTCGATCACCGAGTCAAAGTCAGAGTTGAGCAGGGACGAAACGTGCGGGATCTTCGACTCGATGTACTCCTTGTTCGCGCCGTGAACACGGGCGTACTCGACGTTGCTGTCGTAGATGCTCAGGTCGAAGCCTTTGCCGATCAGCATCTCGGCCAGTTCCACCAGCGGACTTTCGCGCAGGTCATCGGTGCCGGCCTTGAAGCTCAGGCCGAGCAGGGCGACTTTGCGTTTGTCGTGGCTGGAAACGATGTCGAAGGCGTTCTGCACTTGCGATTCGTTACTGCGCATCAGCGAGTTGAGCAGCGGTGCTTCGACGTCCAGCGAACCTGCGCGGTAGGTCAGGGCGCGCACGTCTTTCGGCAGGCACGAACCGCCGAAGGCGAAGCCCGGGCGCATGTAGTACTGGGACAGGTTGAGGGTCTTGTCCTGGCAGACCACGTCCATCACTTCGCGGCCATCGACGCCGACTGCTTTGGCGATGTTGCCGATCTCGTTGGCGTAGGGCACTTTGGTCGCGTGCCAGACGTTGCAGGTGTACTTGATCATCTCGGCAACGGCGATGTCCTTGCGGATGATCGGCGCGTCGAGTTCTTCGTACAGCGATTGCAGAACGTCGCCCGAGGCCTTGTCGAACTCGCCGATGACGGTCATCGGTGGCAGGTCGTAGTCCTTGATCGCGGTGGACTCACGCAGGAACTCAGGGTTGACCGCAACGCCGAAATCGACGCCGGCCTTCTTGCCCGAGCAGTCTTCGAGGATCGGGATCACCACGTTGGCAACGGTGCCCGGCAACACGGTGCTGCGCACCACGATGGTATGGCGGGTGGATTTCTCACGCAGGACAAAACCGATCTCGCGGCACACCGCTTCGATGTAGTTCAGTTCCAGGTCGCCGTTCTTCTTGCTCGGCGTGCCAACGCAGATCATCGACAGGTCGGTGTCGCGAATCGCCTCGGCGAAGTTGGTGGTGCCACGCAGACGACCGGTCTCGATCCCCTGAGCCAGCAACTCGCCCAGACCCGGTTCAACAATCGGCGACTTGCCTGCGTTGATCATGTCGATCTTGTCTTTGGCAACATCGACGCCAACCACGTCATGGCCCCGTGCAGACAGGCAACCGGCACATACTGCGCCAACGTAACCCAAACCAAATATGCTGATGCGCATCGCAATTACCTCTGTATATATCAGGCCGCTAGAGGGCCGGAGTTAATGGTGTTCAGCGGTCATAGTGCACTCGAAAGTGCGGCTTACAGGCGCCACAATGCCGTGTGCAGGCATACATAAGTTCGAGTGTCTAAATAAGTGCACTCAAGGTGTGCGCAACTAGGCCTTGTTGTTATGACTTGCCCTGTTTTGCAGCCGATCTTTCGTTTGAAAGATATTCGTGCAGTCGTATAACGCGCTCGAGTGGCCGGCATAAAGCCCGCAGATCAAGCGGTTGGGTGCTACGGTGAGCACGGTTATAGGGGCGCGGCCTTGGCCTTGTAGGGGATATTAATGGTGCGTATCTCCTGTCCTTCAAGTTGCTTTCAGACTGGTTAGTCATCTAGGCAAGTTAGTGTGACAACTTGGTTATATGGCTGTCTGTCTTGCGTAAGTTATCTCGTACAAACTCAGCGAGAATCGTTACCGGTGGTATGAGCTATGCATTTGGACATAGTTCCTGTCCGCTCATCGCGAAATCTGAAATTTTTTGAAATATTGTCAAAGATGGCACTGGTCTCAATTTGATAGCACTTTCGATTTCGCCCTTTATTAATAGGCAGATACTAGCGTGAGATATTTTTGTGCCACTACCGTGAAAAAATTTACGTGCCACTACTGAAAAAAATCACGGCTGTCGAGTGAAACTAAAATTAGAATTGGGCTGGACGATTTTATGGCGCCAATAAAACGGCGAAATGAGGCGAGGGTTTTTTGACATCGTGCGAGGTGCACGACTCTTTATATAAAGAGTCGTGCAATGGACATGCTTTATTCCGGTGCGTGGTCGCGCAAAAACACCAGATTGTCCGGTTTCGATTGCTCGGCGCTGTAGCGATAACCCTGCACGTCGAACTGTTTGAGGGCGGCCGGATCGTTGATGCGTTCCTGAATCACGAAGCGGCTCATCAGGCCACGGGCCTTTTTCGCGTAGAAGCTGATGATCTTGTACTGGCCATTCTTGAAGTCGCGGAACTCGGTGTTGATGATTCGCGCGTTCAAGGCGTTGCGTTTGACCGCCGAGAAGTACTCGTTGGAGGCCAGGTTCAGCAGCACGTCATCGCCCTGATCGGCGAGGGCCTGGTTCAGCCATTCGCTGATCTGCGTGCCCCAGAAGGCGTACAAATCCTTGCCGCGGGCGTTGGCCAGTTTGGTGCCCATTTCCAGTCGATACGGTTGCATCAGATCGAGCGGGCGCAGCAGACCATACAGGCCGGAGAGCATGCGCAAGTGTTGTTGCGCGTAGTCGAAGTCGGCTTCGCTGAAGGATTGTGCGTCGAGACCGGTGTAGACGTCGCCCTTGAAGGCAAGCAGTGCCTGCTTGGCGTTTTCCGGGGTGAAGGCCGGCGTCCAGCTGCCGAAACGCGCGGCGTTGAGCCCGCCGATCTTGTCGGAGACGTGCATCAACTCGCTGATCTGCGCCGGACTTAGCTCGCGCAATTGCTGAATCAGCTCTTGGGAATGGTCCAGGTATTGCGGCTGGGTGAAGCGCTGGGTCGCCGGCGGTGTTTCGTAATCGAGGGTCTTGGCGGGGGAAATCACCATCAGCATGAAGTCGTCTCCTTTAATCGTGGGGGCGATTCTAGGGGGTTGGGGCGGATGACTCCAGCTATCAGGCTCATAGGTGATCGACGGCTGGACACAAATCCCCTGTAGGAGTGAGCCTGCTCGCGATAGCGGTAGATCAGTCACCGTGATGTTGAATGCCAGACTGCAATCGCGAGCAGGCTCACTCCTACAAGGGATTGGTGTGACTGCGGGAATTGCTGGTGGATCAGCTATAGTGCCGCGCGGGTTTTGTTATGGAGACACCCCTTTGCGCATTGTTCTTTTTTTCACCGCGTGGCTGTTGAGCTTCGGTGCCTTGGCGGCACCGGGCGACCCGGCGACGCTGGATCGCAGCACCTGGCCCGAGCAGTTCGGCAATCCGACCCTGTTCGACGTGGCGTCGCGGGCGGAAATCCTTATGTTCGCCCGTGGACTGTTGGGCACCGAGTCGATGGACGAAGCCGCACTGGCCCAGCGCCTGGGGTTGCGCACGATCAATCTGGATGCGATCAATATCCTGCGTCAGCGCCTCTGGCAGCGACTGTTGATCAGCTACAACTTCGCCCAGCAAAGCTGCGATCAGGACGCCTCGTTCTGTTTCCTCGTCGAGGACATGCCGACCCTGCGCGAGCAGGCTGCGAAGTTCGTGGTCAGTGACGACAGCTATTACACCAAGTGGGCCGAGCCGAGCCGGATCTTCCATTTGCAGTATCTGGATGAACTGATGCGCAAGGCTGCGTTGTCGCCGCAGACCAGCAGCGAAGTCGATCGTTTCGGCGATTACGAGCGTAACGGCGACGACATGCACGATCGCCTGTTTCTGCTGAGTTTCGACAGCGCGGCGAATGTGCTGCCGGACAACACCGAGTGGCTCGCCGACTACCTGCGCAAGTCGAACCTCACGGGCACCTTCTTCGTATTGGGCAAGGATATTCAGGCGCGTCTGGCGGGTAATTCGGTCAGCAGCCTGCAATCGACATTCTCCAGACAGTGCGTCGGCGTGCAGGGCTGGGAGTTCCGCTCCCACAGCTATTGGCAGGACTGGCAGGATTCAGTGCGTCGCAGCGCCGATCTGGTGAAGAACAAACTGCCGGAAAACTATGTGCCGCTGTTCCGTCCACCGGATGGCCAGCGCCGCAGTGATGCGCAGGGCTTCTTCAACAGTCAGGGCCTGCAAGTGGCGCTATGGGACATCGATGCCCAGGACGGCGCCGGCAAACTCAAGGGCCCGGCGAGCGCACAGCGGGTGCTGACTTTGATGCTGTTGTGGCGTCACGGCGTGATCAATTTCAACAGCAAACAGGATGCGGTGAAGACGGCGTTGCCGTGGCTGATCACCCAGACCGCGCAAAGCGGTATCGGTTGGGAAGACTGTCAGGACGCATTTCGCTGATAAACGGCAAGAGCCCGGAAACATTGGGCTTGGGGTGAATTTTTCAGAGGAATCGATGCAGGCGGACTTCCGACTCTAACGGTGTCGCGGGAGTCCGCCAAGGGCTTTTCGTCACTTTGCAAAATAAACTTAAAAAAACCGTCAAAGTGCTTTTTTATGTCATGGGTTTTGGAGTATTACGAAGACAGACCGCCGAAACCTGCAACACAGGTGGCGTCTTCCAAGACCCATTTTGTGTGCAGTTCACCTGCCATCCTGACGAGGGCACTGCAGGTGGATTCGGCAGTCACTTCGAGGCGCAGCACCGCCGAGGTATTGCGTCGAATGGCTCCCACAAAGGTGACCGAGTATGGATGATCACGGACGTAGCCCTTCCTCCAACCAGCCAATCCTTTGTACTCGATACCAACGTACTGATTCACGATCCAAACGCCCTGCTGAATTTCGAAGAACACCACGTTGCGCTCCCGATGACCGTGCTTGAAGAGCTGGACAAGCTCAAGAGCGGGCATCACAGCGTGGCCGCTGAATGCCGTCAGGCCATTCGCCTGATCGACAAGACCCTGGGCGACGCTTCCCCCGAAGATGTCGAACTGGGCGTGCCGATTCAACGCGGCAAGGGCGGGCCGAAGGGTTTGCTGTCGATTTTGATGAGCAAACAGGCCGAGTCGAGTCTGATTCTGCCCGAGCATCTGAACGACAACAAAATCATCAACCAGTTGATCGACCTGCACGCACGCGATCCGAAAAAACCTGTGGTGCTGGTCACCAAAGACATCAACATGCGCCTCAAGGCGCGTGCCTGCGGGATTGCGGCCGAGGATTACAGCACCGACCAGTTGGTCGATGACGTATCGCTGCTGCCGAACGGCTACCACAACATGACCGGCTCCTTCTGGGACCGCGTGAGCAAGGTCGAAACCCGTCAGGATCACGGCCGCACATGGCATCAGGTGCAATTGATCGACAACCTGCCGGCGGTGCACATCAACGAATTCATCATCGATGAACAGGGCTTCGTTGGCTGGATCAAGGAAATCGAAGAAGACCGTCTGCTGATACTCGATCTGCATCAGGAACCGCTATTGCACCAGGAGGCTTGGGGGCTCAAGCCGCGTGACATCTATCAGAGCCTGGCGCTGTATGCCTTGCTCGATCCGGACATCCATCTGGTCAACCTGTCCGGTGCTGCCGGCTCGGGTAAAACCATTCTGGCGCTGGCCGCTGCGATTGAGCAGACGATGGTCAGCAAACGCTATCGCCGCATCATCGCCACCCGCAGTGTTCAGGGGCTGGATCAGGAAATCGGCTTCCTGCCCGGCACCGAAGCGGAAAAAATGGAGCCTTGGCTGGGCGCCATCACCGACAACCTCGAAGCCTTGCACATGGATGATGAAAACACCCATGGCAGCGTCGATTACATCCTTAGCAAAGTGCCTTTGCAGTTCAAATCGCTCAACTACATTCGCGGTCGCAGCTTCCAGCAGAGCCTGATCCTGATCGACGAATGTCAGAACCTCACGCCGCACCAGATGAAAACCATCATCACCCGGGCCGGGGGCCGGGGCCGGGGGGGGGGGGGGTGGGGTGTGTGGTATATGTTAAGGGGGGACGGGGACGAAATAAAGGGGTATGGTGTTTTTATTTTAGGTTGTGGGGGGTGGTGT
>NZ_JBIUXX010000096.1:10108-12872 GCF_044744235.1 Pseudomonas sp. NPDC087346 | reverse complement strand
AGCGTTTTCGCCTTCCAGAACCTGAACAACAACAGGACCGGAGATCATGAAAGCAACCAGGTCGCCGAAGAAACCACGAGCGCTGTGCTCAGCGTAGAAGCCTTCAGCTTCAGCTTTGGACAGTTGCTTCAGTTTCGAAGCTACAACGCGCAGGCCAGCTTTTTCGAAACGAGTGGTGATCTCGCCGATAACGTTTTTTGCAACTGCGTCAGGCTTGATGATGGAGAAAGTACGTTGAACAGCCATGGTGTAACTCCAGAAACGGTAATTTGCGAAAAATTAAACCCGCGAATTATACGCGGGTTCTTGGGTATTGCCTAACCTGCGGGGACGATCAGTCTGCCTCTTCGATCCAGAGACCTTGTATTGCCTCAAGAACCTTCTCGCCACCCCGATCCGGGATGTCGTCAAATTCCGGCAATTCCATCACCAGGTTACGCAACTTGACGAAATTCACCGACAACGGATCTATATCCGGGTGAGCTTCAGCCAGTTGTATAGCGATCTCTTGTACATCAACCCATTTCAGGCTCATGACATTTCCTTGAATCAGTGCGGCGCTTCAGCCGCATGGTTAAGCGAATATTTCGGGATTTCGACGGTGATGTCTTCTTCACCTACGATAGCCTGACAGGCCAGACGCGATTGCGCTTCCAGACCCCAGGCGCGGTCAAGGAAGTCTTCTTCCAGCTCGTCAGCCTCTTCCATCGAGTCGAAACCCTCGCGGATGATGCAGTGACAAGTAGTACAGGCGCAGACGCCGCCGCAGGCGCTTTCCATCTCGATGTGGTGTTCGTGTGCCAGTTCGAGAATAGAAGTCCCTGGCGCAGCGTCAACAACCATGCCGTCCGGGCAGAACTTCTCGTGTGGCAGAAAAATGACCTGCGGCATCAGATATCCTCGATTTCATTCAGATTGCGCCCAGACAGAGCGGCTTTCACCGTCAGATCCATGCGGCGGGCAGCAAAAGCATCGGTCACTTGCGACAGACGCTTGGTCTGCTGCTCGATGGCGTAACCATCGGTACCTTTCATCAGTTCGATCAGTTCCTGCACCTGCATGTCGATGACCATGCGCTCTTCGGCGTCGAGCAAGCGCTCGCCATCAACCTCCAGAGCACCCTGCACCGCTTCAACCAGGCGTTGCGCATCAACCTGCTGTTCGCGCAGAACGCGGGCCACCTTGTCGTCATTGGCGTGCTGGAACGAATCCTTGAGCATCTTGGCAATTTCGCCATCAGTCAGACCGTAGGACGGTTTGACCTGAATGCTCGCCTCAACGCCCGAACCCAGTTCACGGGCCGAAACGCTGAGCAGACCGTCGGCATCGACCTGGAAGGTCACGCGAATCTTCGCTGCACCCGCGACCATCGCCGGGATACCACGCAGTTCGAAGCGTGCCAACGAACGGCAGTCGCTGATCAGTTCGCGCTCGCCCTGCAATACGTGGATCGCCATGGCCGACTGGCCATCTTTATAAGTAGTGAAATCTTGAGCACGGGCGACGGGGATGGTGGTGTTGCGCGGAATCACCTTCTCCATCAGGCCACCCATGGTTTCCAGCCCCAGGGACAGCGGAATCACGTCGAGCAGCAGCAGTTCGCCGCCATCGCGCTTGTTGCCAGCCAGCGTATCGGCCTGGATCGCGGCACCGATGGCCACCACTTGATCCGGATCGATTTCAGTCAACGGCTGACGACCAAACGCTTCAGCTACTGCTTCGCGAACACGCGGTACACGAGTCGAACCGCCGACCATGACCACCGCATGCACTTCATCCAGCTCGATGCCGGAGTCACGAACCGCGCGGCGGCAGGCTTTCAGGCTGCGGGCGACCATTGGCTCGATCAGCGCGTCGAAGGCTTCGCGAGTCAGCTGCGCTTTCCAGTCACCGTAGGCGACTTCAACAGCAGCGGCATCGGTCAGCGCTTCTTTGGCCGCGCAAGCGGTTTGCAGCAGATTGCGTTGTGCGCCCGGATCGAGATCGGCGGACAGGCCCGCGCTCTCGATGATCCAGCCAGCAATCGCGTGATCGAAGTCATCGCCACCCAGCGCGCTGTCGCCGCCAGTAGCCAGAACCTCGAAAACACCGCCGGTCAGACGCAGAATCGAAATATCGAAAGTACCACCACCCAGGTCATAAATCGCGACCAGGCCTTCGGCATGTTGATCCAGACCATAGGCCACGGCGGCAGCGGTCGGCTCGTTGAGCAGACGCAACACATTCAGACCGGCGAGCTTCGCCGCATCTTTGGTGGCCTGGCGCTGAGCGTCGTCGAAATAGGCGGGAACGGTGATCACCGCGCCGACCAGTTCGCCACCCAAGGTCGCTTCAGCACGCTGACGCAACACTTTAAGGATATCGGCGGAGACTTCGACCGGGCTTTTCGGGCCCTGAATGGTGTCGATGAACGGCATGTGCGACTCGCCACCGACAAAGCGGTATGGCAGTTGCTCGCCCAATTGCTTGACGTCGGACAGACCACGACCCATCAAGCGCTTGACCGACAGCACGGTGTTCAAAGGATCGGAGGACGCCGCCAGCTTGGCCGACTCGCCAACCTCGACGCGATCGGCGTGATAACGCACGGCGGACGGCAGGATGACCTGGCCGTTGTCGTCGGCAAGCGGTTCGGAAAGACCACTGCGCAACGCAGCGACCAGCGAATTGGTAGTACCCAAGTCGATCCCCACAGCCAGACGACGCTGGTGCGGTTGAGGACTTTGGCCGGGTTCGGCGATCTGCAGTAGGGCCATCGTGATCA